>JAESUJ010000089.1 GCA_016763165.1 Candidatus Babeliales bacterium | reverse complement strand
CCTATTGGGCTCCACTGTTTTTGAAAAAAGGTGATGAAATTATTATCACTATTGCTGAACATCATTCAAATTTCTTGCCATGGCAACGACTTGCAGAGCAGGTTGGTGCGACACTTACAATTATTCCATACGATCAGGAACGAGGTCGCCTTGATCTTTCATCAATAAAAATTACAGAAAAAACAAAAATTGTTGCAGTCTCTCATTGTTCCAATGTTTTGGGACCAATTTGGGATGAAAAGGCTGATGAGTTAGGAACGTTTTTAAAGCAAGCTCAAGCTGTTGGAGCATTTACTCTGCTTGATGCAGCTCAAAGTATGCCTCATTGGAAACTCGATGTTAAAAAGCTTCCAGTTGATGCAGCAGTATTTTCAGCACACAAATCTTGTGGACCAACAGGTGTTGGTGCTCTTTTTTTACGTAAAAAATGGCATGACGAATTACCGCCTTTTTTTGTTGGTGGTGGAATGGTGAACAGAGCTTCGGTTGAAGGAAGCAGTTGGTTGCCAGCTCCAATAAAATTTGAAGCGGGAACACCAGCCATTGTACAAGCGATTTCATGGGGAGCATCACTTGATTTCCTAGATCGGTACGTTATTAAGAATGATAAAAAGAAGTTTTTTTCACTGACTCGTTATCTTGTAGAAGAATTGTTGAAAATTTCTGATTTGAAAATATTGGGCAATGCTGATTGGATCAAAAAACTGGATCACTTGTCTCTTTTTATATTCCTAACATCCATGCACACGATATTGCAGCATTTTTGGCTCATGAGTGGATTGCTGTTCGGGCAGGGCATCACTGTGCTCAACCATTGCTTGCATCATTATCGATTGAATCTTCTGTACGGATAAGTCTTTATTATTACAACACTAAAGAAGATATCGATCAATGTGTGAAAATCTTGCGTAAAGCAATTGCATTTTTGAAATAAGGAACGCATGTATCACGAGTTGTTGATGGATCATTATAAATATCCACAGTACAAAAAAAAGCTTGAAAATCCAACGATTATAAAGCATGATTTAAATGCATCCTGTGGTGATAAAGTTACTTTTTATCTGATCATTCAGGATGATACAATTGCCGACATTTCTTTTGAAGGCTCTGGTTGTATCATCAGTCAAGCAAGTTCTGATATTATTGCAGGTCATCTAATTAAAAAAAATATTCAAGAGGTTTCATTGTTGACGAGTAGCCAGCTTGTACAGATGATGGAGATTGTTCTTGGACCAAATCGATTAAAATGCGCCTTGTTGGCGCTTCATGTTGTGCAATCAGCTGTCGCTGAATACAAGGCTGCATAATTACTTTTCTTTCTGATTTATTGTTAAAATAGAGACTTTTTTCTTATAAATAGGGTGTGTAAGGCTGTACATACAAATTTAAAAAGGAAGAGTCTATGTTTTCATTTATTTTATATTTATTTTTATTTTGTATGATTCCATCATTAAGCTATGGGGCTTCTGATGAAAGATTGCAAGAACTTGAATCTGCAAATGTAGTTCTTTTAAGAAAAAATGAAAATTTACAAAAAGAGCAGAAAAAAGATATGGAAAGTCTTCAATTAGCTATGAAATTCGTAAAAGAAACTCAAGCAAAAAACGAAGAATTAAAAAGACAATTTAGTGAAAAAGATGAAATTATTCGTTTTTCTGGTGAACGAAATAAAAAATCAGATGAAGAACATCAGAAAACAATAAAAAAACTTAAAAGTGATTATATCAAAGAACAGAATCGGTTGAGTGTAGACAAAGAAAACTTTTCAGATCAAATTGAAGAAAAAAAACAGGAAGTTGCTCGCTTGCAGAAGCAAGTTGATAGTCAAAGCAGCGTTAACGATGAAGCCTTAAACAAGCTACAAGGTAAAGTAGGTGATTTAGAGTTACAAAATGAGAAGTTAAAATCAGATAATACAACGGCTCAAAATTTATTGCAAAAATCAACGACAGGGCAGAGAAGTGCATCAATAAAGCATGCAAAAGAAGTTGATCAATTAAAAAAAGAGCAAGAAAAACAAAAAGAAAAATTTCAACAAACTCAGGAAGATCTTGTCTTAAAGCAGCAAAAAATGTTGCAAGAAAAAGAAGAAGTAGAAGCTCTGCTTGTTGAAGATCGAAGGCAGTTTGTAGCTGATCGAAAACAATTTGAAGAAGAAAAAGATGCTCTTGAAGAGGAACAGGGTAATGTTGAAGAATTGCAACTAGAAATTACTAAGAAAGAATCTAAGATAAAAGAGTTGGATGAAGAAAATAAAGAATTGTCTGGTCAGATGGCAATATTTGGCGATAAGGATCCAAAGGAATTTTTTGAGAAAGCTGAAAAGATGTTGGAAGAAAATGCAAAACTACTTAAACAGCTGGTTAAGATTTCAGAAGATAATAGCAGTCTTCAAGAAGAAGTTTCAAAGGTAAAAGAGGCTAATAGAACTCTTGATAAAAAAATTAAAGAGAGTGATGGAAAATCTTCAAATAAAAAGTCAGATTTCGAAAAAGTAGTTCAAGTGCAAACAAAAGAAATAGAAAAAGTTTCTAAAGAAAAGGACGACTTGGCTAAGCAGCTTGAAATACGTGGGAAGAGTTTAACAGAAGCCTTGTCAGAGCAGGAACGTTTGCAGGAAATAGTTAATGAGCAACGGCGAGCTCTTGAAGTTCAGGATGGTGAACGTAAAAAAGAGATGAAAGAACTTAAAAATAGATTTGAAAAGCAAGAAAAAAAATATAAGCAAAATCTTGAGAATTTAGAAGAAGAGCAAAAACAAAAAATTGCAAAGCTTGAAGAAGAAGAAGAAGAAGAAGAAATTAAAAATAGAGAAATTTCTTCACGATGGAGAAGAACAAAATCAGCAAGAGATTTGAGAGGTCGTACCATTATCGGTAAGCGAGTAGATCCTCGATTTGTTGATACAGACTCAATTGTTCAAGGGTTGAAATATATAGCTACAGCTCCGCTTTATAAAGAAATTAAAGATAAAGAAGAGCTAGAGTATCACTTGAAAGTTATTAAATTTAGAGAAGATTTGCTTTCATTTCCAATTCATTTTCCTATCAATTCAGCAGAAGACTTGCAACAAGAAGTTAAACGGTTGAAAAAAGAACAGAAGCAACCGATTCCAAGGAGAAGACGGTAAAATAGGCTGCTTGTTTTTAATTTTATTATCGGTAAAATATGCTACACTTGTTGAGTAAGTTTTCTATATAATTTTAAGTATGTTTACCGTGAAAGGGTTCGTATGCTTTCTCTCAAGTTGTTGCAGGGCAATTATAATAATTATCAATCGGACGGATATTTCATTTTCTTACCGGATGGTTTTAGTTTTTCAGGGGAATATGAGTTTGTTACAAACGAATTTCCGCATGCACAAAAATTGTTAAAACAGCATGGCTTTACAGGAAAAAAATCTGATTCATACACACTTTCAACTGAAAAAGATGGCAACCTTGTACATTATATTTTTCTTGGCTTAGGTGATGAATCAAAATGTTCTTTTAATAGCATTGTTGAAAGTCGACGTCGTTCAATTGCACGTGGTATTCAGATGGCTAAAAAATTAAAATTGTCAGAAATTTCAACAATGATTCCTTCTGTCAAAGAGAGCGATCAATACGCATCAATGATTGAACAACTTGCTATTGCGGCAATTATGATGACCTATGAATTTGAAACATTTAAATCAAGTAAAAAAGACGTAAAGCCATGGAGTGGAACGTTGACTTTCTTGAGTGAGGATTGTGGCGAAAACTGTCAAAATAGTATTGAACGTGCATCGATAGTTGGTCATACAATGAACAGCGTGACACGATACTTTGCTGACCTTCCACCAAATATTGCAACACCAAGTTATTTAAGCAACGAAGCTGAAAAGCTAGCAAAAAAAGATGGTCTGTTATTTGAATCATTTGGCAGAGAGAGAGCAGAAGAACTCGGGATGGGTGGTTTTTGTGCGGTTGATATTGGTTCAGAGCAAGATGGAAAGTTTGTTATTTTAGAATATAAATCAGGAAAAAGTGATGCACCAACAATTGCTCTTTGTGGTAAAGGTGTAACATTTGATACTGGTGGCATCAGTTTGAAACCATCAAATTATATGACTGGTATGAAATATGATATGTCAGGAGCAGCAGCAGTTTTAGGAATTATGTCAATTATTGGTCAATTAAAACCAGCGATCAATGTTGTTGGTCTGATGCCGTTTGTTGAAAATATGCCAAGTGGCAGAGCAGCTCGACAAGATGATATCATCACACATTTGAATGGCAAAACAACTGAAATTAAAAATACTGATGCGGAAGGTCGCTTGATCTTGTCTGATACATTGGCGTATGCAGAAAAATTCTACAAACCAGATACGATTATTGATATTGCAACATTGACTGGTGCATGTGTGGTTGCGCTAGGTCACTTTTATACCGGATTAATTAGTAACAATGATGAATTGATTGCATCGTTGAGAGAATCAGGACAAAAAACAGGTGATCGAGTCTGGCCATTACCACTTGATGATGATTATCGTGATGGTATCAAATCACAGGTTGCTGACATTGCGAATATTGCATTATCATCGTACAGCGGTGGAACTATTGAAGCGGCTGTTTATTTACAAAATTTTGTAACTTCATCTTCATGGGCTCACTTGGATATTGCAGGGACTTCGAATGATGTGCCAGCAATTAATTATGTTGGTAAGGGGGCAACAGGAGCAAGTGTTCGTTTGCTTGTCGATTATATTTTATCAAAATCTCGATAACTATTTTTAAGGGGCGAAAGCCCCTTTCCTAATTTGGGGAAAAGCTATGTTGAATCGAACTAAGCTACATCAAAAAATGAATTTGTCAGATGCGGTTGTTCGACAGCAGGAGTTTTGCTATG
>JAESUJ010000088.1 GCA_016763165.1 Candidatus Babeliales bacterium | reverse complement strand
TTCGTCACATTACTAACTTTTCCTGAAGATATGCTCCCGTACAAAGCTTTTGTTACACTGAAAGCCTTTTTGTTATTCTTTTTAAGAATACTACCTAAAGCATACAGACTTGTTTTTGTTACCTCTTTTGCCAGCAATACCTGAGCAGAACAAGCAAGCATCAAAATATATAAAATATTCCGTCGTTTCATCATCACTTTCCCCTATTTGACCATAAAAATAAACCTTTAAGCTAGACTAGTACAACGGAAAAAACGATGTCAAAGAAAGGAATTATTGACTCTGATGATTTTTTCAAGCTTAAAGGATTGTACACGGAACTGAAGTGGCGTCTTGAAGATGTAGATAATCCTCTTCTATTGTTACTTTTTCTGGAAACTTATTTTCTAAGTCTTGTCTAAGTTCGTCAGGAAAAGATTCTGAAATTATGATTGATTTAAGGTTTCTACAGGTATCAATTCTTAGTTCTTTGAGAGCTGGCAACCTTAACAGATTAATCGATTTAATATTTTCTAAATAAAAAAACTGAAGTTCTTCAATGCCTTCTGATGATTTGTCAAATGATTGTAAGTTATCACACTGAATAATCTCTACTTTTTTGTGAGATGGAAGGTTTGATAGGTCAAAAGTTTCAATATCGAGGTCGTTAATCTTGATAGACTCAATGTTTTTTGGTAACTGATTCATTGATTTGATATTCTTGCAATACGTAATCTCAAAGGTTTTAAGATTTTGGCATTCTGATAGACTCAGTGTTTCTATGTTTAAACGAACAAGACGAAGTGATTCAAGACTAGCAGGTAATCCTTTTAGTGACAGAATGTTTCTGCATTCATCAATGTCCAAAGTTTTAAGATTTGGGTACTTTGACAGATCAATATTTTCTATATTTGAAAAAGCAATTTCAACTAATTCAAGGTTTTCAGATGCTCCTTCTATGAACTTGAGGTTATTACAGTAGGAAAGATGAATCTCTTTAAGCCCCGGAAACTCTGATATATTAATTATTTCTATGTTTGAAGCAACAAGATGAAGAGCTTTAAGACTAGCAGGCAATCCTTTTGGTGATTGAATATTTTTGCAAACACGAAGGTCTATTACTTTAAGCTTTGGACATCCTGATAGATCAAGATTCTGAATACTTGAGTAAGCAATTTTAAGTAATTCAAGGCTTTCAGATGCTCCTCCTATGAATTTAAGGTTTTTGCAGGAGCAAAGACTAATCTCTTTAAGCACTGGAAACTCTAATAGATTAATTGTTTCTATATTTGACGAATTAAGACTTATTTTTTCAACATATTCTGTGATGATTCGGATAAATCTTTGATTTTGCCATTCATCGAAGATTTTTTTACTAATATTTCTTACGCTATTCATATCATTCCATAGATAGTTATTCATGATATTTTTGATGATGAGACTCATCTGCTTTTCATCAATTTGATTAAACAGATCATGACAGCTAGTAAGTGCTTGTAACTTTCCATTTGTATCATTCAATGATTTGCAAAAAATTTGATACATAGGATTCGACTTCATTCCGTAATGTTCGATTAGTTCATCGGCAAGAAAGAATGATGCGTTTCCTTCACTCATGCTCAATTCATTAAGTTTACCTACAATCTGCTCAGTTTCAACACTTCCAAAGGTTGCAGATTTATTTTGATTGATTTTTAAAGTATGAATCTCAATATGGTAGCCACGTATGTAGATAACAAAGCTAAAAAGTTTTTCATTGGAGTCTTTATCATTGATCGAAATTGAAATATCTCCTGAAAGATCATCTTCGCCATGTATGCTAAATATTTTTACATTTGAAAAATGAATCTGAACAGCTACACTCTTTGGTGAAATTTCTTCAAAAAGAATTTTAAAACAATCAGAAAATCGATCTTGTACTGTTTCAATAAAATTATCTTCTTGACCTTGTATAAACTTTGGTTCGTCTCCAAGGTCGAAATCGAAAATTCTTTCAAAGACGCGAACAAAGTTAAGTATTCCTGATTCAACTTCATTATTATTTTCTTCAGCATTAAATTTTTGTAAATAGGTAATATTTCCTCCAAGATCTGCAACGACTCGATTCCATAGAGATCTCACCTGTAAATCTCCTGAATTTGCAAAAGGTGCCTTTTGATAATCGTAAAAATCTTTAAGATTTCTGATGTATGTTCTGTCTTTATTGGTCATAAAGTCATCAAGTTTGTTTAAAGAAAATTCTTTTTCTTTAGAGTCAAATAAGATAAAATTCATCATGTGTCGCATGGTTACTTCAACACAATCAGCAAAATTTCGTCTGTTTGCATTTTTTTCTTTTTCATCAAGTGAACGACTATACATCTCTGCATTTCCATTTGAAATAGGACTCTGATTGTTTTTATAAGGAAGTACTTGTATGTTAAAATAATCTTTATGTAGTGAAATCCAAATGTCATCAATGGATCCTTCTCCATTTCTTATCCGTTCTCGTGCTGGGAAAAGATCATTTTCATTCAATAGACGATCAATATTAGCAATTTTTTCTTTATCAACAATATCTTCATGCAGAGTGAGTAAAAGGTTGCTGATATTTTCTTGACGTGAAAATTTGTGGCAGAAAAAAGCTCCTATGACTTGCTCAACCATATGATTTGGATGAAAAGAAGCATCTAAAGCAGCTACTACTTTTTCTTCTTTCTCATCGATTCCTTCTTCTTCTTTCTCTTCTTCTTTACTTAAACTCTCACTTACTTTCTTATGAATATTGGTCTCTTGTTCAAGAGCTTTTACAATGTTGACAAAAAGAGACTCAAGGTTTTTTTTCAAATTTTTCTTAAATCTTTTTTCACTAGATTTTTCTGTTATTTTCTCTATAAAAGTATCAATGTTAATATCCATTTTCTTCAAATGATTACCGAGTCCTCGCTCTTCAAGAAGTATAGAAAATTCGGTTAGTGGCTGCTTTTTTTTCTGCGCACCCTTTTTCTTTTTCGAGCTTCCTTCTTCTGATTTTTTATCTACTGAAAGCCAGCCTCGTACGCCATAGACAACATTAAACAGTTGAGCAACATCCTCTTCCTCGAAATAATTGCCTACGTTGGTTAATCCAGCGCCTTCTGTGGTCAGTTGTCCTGCAGGCGAAGGAAAAAGTATCAGCGCAATTTCCATGATAGGATCGTTATCAAGCGCTCTGTCTTTCACGTACATCCTTCTTCCGTCTTTATCTTTAGATCCAGGAATAACATTGTACAATCTCAAGTTTTCAATAAAACCGGATGAAAGTGCCATCGATCCAAACATCGGTGCATACATTTCAAACTTTGGTTTAAAGCAGGCTCCAACATCTTTAAAGGCAACTGCAGGCATTCCCAGGCCTACAAGTAAATGTGTAGGTATTAAGATTATGGATAAGATAATAAAGATTGAATACCGTAATGATTTCACTTTTCAAGCCCCTTTTTTTAATATTTATTTCTAAATATTATTTTAATATAGCAAGGTGGCTTACTTTTATTCAAGGCTTTGATATGAAGAGGACTTTGATCGTCTTAATACATATTTGAAATATGCCATCTGGATTTGAGAAAAGCAGTAGTTGAAATTATTGAAATAAAAATCAAGTAAGACATTAGGACGACTCAATCTATTCTTATTAATTTTCTTTTAAAAAAAGAGGGACGAGCGACTGTTAATTTCCCCTCAAGAAAATGATCATCAGTGATTGGTGTTTTGCAAAACGGACAGAGAAAGCATTGACGTTCACATGTTTCTTTGTCACAAATGCAATACGTATTTTGACAAAGATATATTGGGTTATCAAGAAGTAAGTGTATTATGTTACGAAAGTTCATTTTGGTTAAAGGACATTTGTATTCACCATTGAAAGGTTGAATTTGTATAGGAATGCTATCATCT
>JAESUJ010000087.1 GCA_016763165.1 Candidatus Babeliales bacterium | reverse complement strand
GATTTTTATGTTTTTGCGGACAACATTGACTATTCAATTGATTGGATGGGTTGATAAGAAAACGTCAAAGTTGTATTATCGTCTGCCATCAAAGCCACCATTGATTCATTCTTTTGTAAGCGAGTTACCTTTTGAGTTGGCAACTTCGTTTTTATCACAACCAGATTTTTTACATCTTTTAAAGTTTTTTGATGAATCAACGCTCGATGAGGCACTGCTTACTCTGTTGCATCAGTCATATCTTGATAAAAAAATTAGAGCTCCTGAAGTACAAGCATTAGTTACTCAGTACGCTCGGTATGTTGGATCAGACTTTAAGCGCTTTCGTAGTTTTTGTAGTCGTCTTGAGGGTTTAATCACTTAATCGGTCGGCAGTACTTCTTCTAATTGTTTTTGCACTGCTTTATCATATTCTTTTTGAATAAGTTCATTTATTATGTCTGGGAGTTCATTTTTGTTTTCATTTATTATCGTTTGAAGATCGTTCAGTTTTATTTCTTTTAAAATCTTTCTTATTTCAAGTTCAAGTGATTTTTTATCTTTTTTGCTCATCGAATGTAGTATTGTAAAAATAACTGTAGAAATAGATAATAGCGGAAAGACTGATAAAGATACTCCTGTCAAGGCAGATGCTGCATCATTCTTGCTAAATATAAAAGATCTTTGAGATTGATAGTTGTATGCAATCATAGAAAGGGAAGACAGTAGTGATGCAGCTGTACATTGTAAACCCAACGTCTTTTTTTTTCCAAACTCATCAGAGAAGTAAGCAAGCATTGAAGGTTCTATTCTTTCAAGTCTGAAAATTGCTTGTTTAGTTTCATCAAACTTCGTTGCTCCAGAGGCTGAATAAGAAAAGCATGCATTTACTGAAGTAGAATAAGTATTAATCACAATAAAGAGAGTGAAGAGTCCTAATAGTTTTTTCATAAGGTTCCATTTTTGAAGTAAAAACAATTTAAAATACATGTACATAGACTAAATTATTTATTTAATTTTTCAACTAGTATTTTTTTAAATCGAGTTATTCTTATAAAAATGGCTTATTTCGCTCAAAATAAAGATTTAATTATTGTTTCAATGTCTCGTAGATGGTAAAAAAACCTTGGGTGCTGCATGAAATGCCATCAATTCCCCAATCAAGTAATTTTTGAGAAAGATCTGGATGATCTTCAGGTGCTTGGCCACAAATAGTTATTTTTTTATTCGCTCTACTTGCTTTTTCAATGCCCACTTTTAACAATGCAAAAACAGCTGGATCTTCTTCGTTGAAGAGTGGTGCAATCAGTGCAGAATCTCGATCAACACCGAGGGTAAGCTGAGTTAGATCGTTTGATCCAATTGAAAAGCCATCAAAATATTGAGCGAATTGCTCCAAAAGCAACATGTTTGAAGGGATTTCACACATCATTAATAATTGAAAACCATTTTTTTCACGCTTAAGACCAGCTTTGCTAATCAGCGAGCTGACTAATTTTGCTTCTTCTAAGGTTCTGACAAATGGAACGAGTCCATGTACATTTTCAAGTCCCATTTTTGTACGAACGTGCAGGAGCGCTTTGCTTTCAAGTTCAAAAGCTTCCTGGTACATCGGGTGATAATATCTCGATGCTCCGCGTAGGCCGATCATAGGATTTTCTTCTTCTGGTTCAAAAAAAGATCCACCGATCAAGTTCCGGTATTCATTGCTTTTAAAGTCAGAGAAGCGAACATTGACTGGTCGTGGGTATGCTGCAGCAGCGATGGTTCCAATCTCTTGGGCAAGTTTGTGAACAAAAAAATCTTGGGGAGTTTCGTGATTAACGATTATTTCTTTAATTAATTCTTGAGTTTTAGCATCAGTTTTTTCAGGATGGACAAGTGCCATAGGATGTATTTTTATGCTTGAGTTTACAATGAACTCAAGACGTGCAAGCCCGACTCCTTGGTAGGGTAAAAAGGCACTCGAGAATGCTTCATCGGGGTTTCCAATATTTACCCACAAAGGAATATTTTTTTTATCGTTAACACTGATTTCGTATGATGTCTGTTTGATCGGATAGGTTCCTTTGTAAACGTATCCGACTGATCCTTGACTACAGTCGATGGTAATTTCTTCACCATCCTCTATTTTTTTAGTGCCATCCAGTGTTCCAACAATAGCTGGAATATTCAGCTCGCGACTTACTATTGCGGCGTGGCAGGTTCGACCACCTTGGTTGGTGATAATGCCAACAGCTTTTTTCATCAATGGTTCCCAGTTGGGGTCGGTGATATTGGTAACTAAAATATCGCCTTCTTGAAGTTTTTGGTATTCGTCAAGAGATGCAACATGCCGTGCAATGCCGGAAATAATACTGTCGCCAACGCTGTTTCCGGTGATTAATAGGCTGTTTCTGTTTGGGGCGCAAGCGAAGTGAGTTACTGTTTTTGTAAAGGTATCTTTTTTTTCCTTCTTTGCATGAATCGTTTCAGGGCGTGCTTGAACAATAAATAGCTCATTAGTTTCGCCATCTTTTGCCCATTCAATATCCATAGGCATCGGTCTGTTATGTAGCTTACTATAATATTCTTCAATGATGATGGCATAGTCAGCAAGTTGTAAAATTTCTTTATTAGAGATACAAAACTTTTTTTGATCAGCTTCTGCTACAGGTCTGTTTTCTACAGGTTTTTGAGGATCATTTGTAAACATAAGTTTCTGTTCTTTTGACCCGAGTCGCTTTTTAAGGATAGACTCGTACCCTTTAATTCGTGTCGGTTTATGAACATAGAATTCATCTGGATTTACTGTTCCTTGTACTACATTTTCGCCAAGACCATACGCAGCGGTGATGTAGACAACATCTCTAAATCCTGTTTCGGTATCGAGAGTAAATAACACACCTGACGATGAAAGATCGGATCGGATCATCTTTTGTATGCCGATAGAAAGAGCGACCTGCATATGATCAAAATTATGTTTAACACGGTATGAAATAGCACGATCGGTAAAAAGTGAAGCGAGTATGTGAGGAATTCTTTCAATAATTTGATCGCTTCCTACGATGTTTAGAAAAGTTTCTTGTTGTCCTGCAAAAGAAGCTTCTGGCAGATCTTCTGCGGTCGCGGATGATCGCATTGCT
>JAESUJ010000086.1 GCA_016763165.1 Candidatus Babeliales bacterium | reverse complement strand
CAGGAGACTAAATAATAAAACACTTCCATTTTTTTTCATGATTATCTCCTGAGTGGTGCTGCACCAAGTCGGCTTTGTGCAGTTGCATTATTCTGTTTTTGAGGCTGACCTGTCGGTTTGTTTGGTTGTTGCTTAGCTGGCTGTTCTTCTTTTTTTTCAATTTCTGTTGAAGCAATTGTTGGAAATGAAGCGGTGTAGGTTGCCTGTATTCCTGATAGGTGGTCTTCAATAGTGCATTCGATATCAATGATTGCAGGGAGTTGGGCTGTTTGAGCACGTTTGCTTTGATCAGCTGCGCTTGTTTCTTTGTTTATCTCTTTTTTCTTATCTGGAGGAAAGTGGTAAAAGATAAATAGTGAAACAATATTTTTACATAAACAATACTTGAGAATTGGAATTTCGTTTTCATCTTTTTTTTTGGACTTGGTATTGAGCTTTGCTTCGGTATTGGCAAGATCATATGTTTCACTTCTGTAGAAATCATACCGTTGTTCTTTAGGATCCTTAACATTTTTTTTGAGTGCTGTGAGTTCATAAAATAGACGGACTAATCGTACTTTTGGTTCGTTGTAAACCAAGAAAGGATTGCTGTTGATGATACTTAAAGAACGAAGCATTTTCATTACATAGTTTTCTTTTTT
Source organism: Candidatus Babeliales bacterium (assembly GCA_016763165.1). Taxonomy (GTDB): domain Bacteria; phylum Babelota; class Babeliae; order Babelales; family CAZZPM01; genus CAZZPM01. Next base: position 5,326 of record JAESUJ010000086.1, on the reverse strand, counting down.
ACGAGTAATGTCACCATAGGATGAAGCGTGAAAGAACTGTATAGGTTTATCTTTTTCTGTGCTCATTTTTGCATCTTGTTTCTGTTCATTTTTTTTAGCATCATTTACAGAAAAAGGGCCAACAATTGCAGTTGAAATATCTCTTTCTATTTGATTAAATAGTAAACAGGCATTTTTGTTGAGCCGTAAAATGGCATTCATTTTTCTCATTATTTTGTCGGCATTATTGTATGTGTTAAGCATGGAGACAATGATACCTGCTGAAAGAACGAGTGCTAGAAGTGTTTCAATTAAAATGAAGCCTTGTTTACGCACGTTTCTCTTCCTGGTTATAGTTGTAAATGATGCCCGATAGTCGACTTGATCGGTCATTATTATTAAATTTCCATTTTCCATCAACGATTACAGAAGCGAGCTGTTTTTTCAAAGGGGAAAGAGATGATTTTTGTTCGAGATCACGTTGTTCTTTGAGGATAGTTAATTCTGAATCCTCTTCAACTATTTTATTTTTAAAATGTTTTTTTTCAGGAAAAAGCAGCATGTTGTATAATTCTTTTTTAAGTTTAAATAGATGCATGATTTCATCACGATCATCAGCTGCTCGGTACAATGCTCGAAATTGTAAATTGATGATGTTGACGGTAGTAAACATGAGAATAAAAATAGAAACAAGAACTTCAACCATTAAAAAACCTCTTTTAGATTGCATTTTCTCGCTCCAAATTTTTCAATGAAATATGACCGTCCTTTTTATAAAGTTTTCCTAAAAAAGGCTCCATAATTAAGGTTGCCTTTTCGGTTGTTTCTTGTTCAATATTCTGTTTGGTAATCTGTAGTACAAAATCTTGTACAAGTCCTTCATGCATGATGTAACAATGAGCTATATTTTTATTAAATTCGAATACTTCTTCTCTGTTTTGGAATACAGCAATAAGTCGAAGATCTGGCGGTAAGTTAAGCTTTGTATCAAAAGAGCTCTGTTTTATCTGTTCCCACATTAATTCATTGTGAGAACGACTATTTTCTTTTTTTTCTGGATTGAGTGTTGAGTACTCAATTTGTACATAATCTTGCTCAGATGTTTTTTTTTGATAAAAAGAAATACGATAGGTTTTTCGATCAACAATTGCTTGTTGGCGAGTCCATTGAATCATTCGATTGAGTATCTGGGTGCAATTATCAATACTCATTTCAGTAGCTCGATTTCTAAAACGAGGAAGCACCATGGAGACCATGGTGCCTATGATAAAAACCGCAGCAAGTATTTCAATAAGTGTAAATCCGGCTTCTTTGCGCATTTTTTAGAACAACTATCTTATGATCCGACGCGAAGATCTGGATCGTTTTCGTTTTTTTCATCACTGAGGTCGCCCTTTGAATATAGCTCAAAAAATTTATATTCTTTTGAAAATTGTTGTGGAGGCGCGCTGTAAAAAAATTCGTTATTCCAAGCATCAAGAGGAACTTCTGCACCATCAAGGTATTCCCCTTTCCATCGATCAGACCCTTTGCTGCTTGGTCGATTCATTAATGCTTCAAGTCCACCCTCTTGTTTGGTTGGATAATGTCCCATATCCATTTTGTATTCATTGAGAGCTGATTTCATACCATTCAACGCAATTTTAGTTGTGCCTATTTGACCCTTGCCCATTCGCTTCATGACATTTGGTAAAACCATTGCAGCAAGTCCACCGATGAGAATCACTACTACTAAAATCTCAATCATAGTAAATCCTGGTTTGCTTATAGCCATAATCTATATCCTTTAAAGTTAAAAATTAATACTGTTTTTTAAATACCTGCAATATCTCCCATCTGCATAATTGGAAGAAAAATTGATAATACAATAAAAATGACAATTCCCGCAAGGAGTATTGTCATAACTGGATTAATTGCTGCAGTCAATCCATCAATTATTTCATTTAATTCTTCATCATAGTCATTCCCAACAGTTGTTAACATTTGGGCAAGTTTGCCTGATTCTTCCCCTGTTTTGATCATGTAACTAGCAATTGAAGGAAAGATCTTTGTCTCTTTAAGATATTTTGCAATCTTGCCTTCTTTGATAATTTTATCTCTTGCTTCTGATAATCTATGTACCAAAGCTTTGTTATCAACAATGTTAGAAACAATATCGAGTGCTTCAGGAAGATGAACACCACTTTCGAGTAGCATACCAAGTGTTTTGCTAAATTGAACGACCGCTTTGATTTTTACAAAATAATTAATGAATGGAGCTCTGAGTAAAAATGTATCAATTTTAAGTCGACCATTTGGTGTCTGTTTCCAATATTTGAATGAAGTAATAAAAAGTGTGAGAGCTATGCCGATTATGATATAATAATTTGTTAAGAAATATGATGCATCCATCATCAATTGAGTTGGTCCTGGTAAAGCTTGTCCTGACTTTGTGAACATTGAAGTCATACCTGGTAATACAAACATCATAAATCCTACAACAACTAATCCTGCAAAGCTTAGAAGAACGATAGGATATGTCATTGCTTTTTTAATTCGTTTTTTTGTTCTTCAGTTCGTTCAAGGTATACAGTTAAGCGATCAAGGATCATTTCTAGTTTTCCACTTGCTTCGCCAGCACGCGCAAGTTGTATGTAAATGCTAGAGAAGACACGGGGGTGTTTCCCAAGCTCTGATGCAAAAGATTCACCTGACTTAAGACCATCCTTAATGGAAACAAGAACATAATGCATCTGCCCATCAAACTGCTCAGTTAAGAGTTCAATAGCTTGCAATAAGGGGACGCCAGATCGCAAAAGTACAGCAAGCTGTCTTGTAAACACAATTATACTTTTAAATTCTATTGGTCTGTCAAAAAGGAAGCTATACCATTGTCGTTCGCCGCTTTCTGCAAGAGCTGTTATTTGTGTTGGCATTAATCCTTGACCACGAAGGAGATCCTTTGCTGCTGCAATTGATGAAGCATCAATTTTTCCGGAAGTTTGTTCACCTTTTTTATTAAATGACTGATGAGAAAAAAGTGGCATGATAGAATTCCTTAGTTGGTTTTTCTTGCAAAAAGTAATTTTTCAATGTTACATTATTTTCAATATTTGGGTATACACGGTAACAGGTTATTGCGTCAATAGCCTACAGTAAAATAATATAAAAATATAACAAAAAGAGGGTGGGATGAAAATAGAAATGAAATATTTATTATCGAGTTTTTTAATGATGACTTTCTGTTTCGTAGGTGGAGGTGCATTAGCACGTGCACCTCAAGCAAGCGAATTATTGGAGGAGTCTCCTGATCAAGAATATTTACAAGAATTTATTGGTCTTTGCAATGAAAATCATTTTGGGTTTCATGCGAGTACCAATGCATCTTCGTTATTTGAATATATTTCTCTTGGAAAAGAATTAGGAACAAGTTCTAAAACCGATTATGAATTTTTTCGTCTTTTAACAAATCGATTAAAAGGAGTTGATGCTGAAGTGATTATGGCTCCCGTTTTGGAAATGCTTGTTACACAAATACCGTTAGCTATTTCACGCCATACGATGTCACTTAAGTCATGGAGCAGTCGTCAGGAAGAAATGCAAGCTGATCTTGAAAGTCGTATGATGCATCATTTTGATGGAATTGTTACACAAATACAGGTTGCAGGACGTTTAGGGGTTGCTCAAAAATTGTCAGAACAGATAGGTACAATTGCTAACTCATATTTCCCCGATCCATTTAGTGAGAGTTTCGACGGGTACTGGGTGCATCGTCTTCGTTCACAAGTGAAAACATTACTTGAACTTTCAATACAGCGTTTGATGTGGGAACCAAGTGCGTATCAAGGTATTTGGAATTCAGTTAATAAGGTTGCATTTGGTTTTTATAATTTATGCAATGAGCAAGTGGTCTGTCATAGTGATGATTTGGATGACTTGTTATGGTCGCTGACCTATCGATTTAAATATTTTCTTCGATTGATGGGACATCAGTTTCCAAGTTCATTTTATAAAAATATTGAATTTCACATAGTCAATGGATATTCATCATGGATAAGTTTTGAAGTCGATGCTGGCATTCGTACCAAGAAGTCAGTCTTATTAGAAGAAATTTTTACTCAGAAAATGAGAGCACTTGCATATGAGCGAAATGGTATTTTGCCACCAGCTGTATAAAAGGTAAATAATAATTTCTAATAAAGAAATTTTTTTACCCTTTTTCACTTGAGAGAAAAGAATACTTGTAGTAAGCTAAGATACTTGCTAGGCAGAAAAAAAATTACGTTATAAAAGGGCTTTTTATGAGTGTACCAGAAAAAAATGAAAATCAATTGACAGAATTAATTACTCCTTTGTCTATAGAAAAAGAATTACGAACATCGTTTTTAGATTATGCTATGTCCGTAATTGTTAGTCGGGCATTGCCGGATGTACGGGATGGTTTGAAGCCGGTTCATCGCCGCATTTTGTATGCAATGCATACGCTTGGATTGGTCAATGAGCGTTCTTATCGAAAATCTGCAACAGTTGTCGGTGAAGTGATTGGTCATTATCATCCTCATGGTGATAGTGCAATTTATCAAACAATGGGTGGGCTTGTACAAGACTTCTCGAAAAGATATCCATTACTTGATGGGCAAGGGAACTGGGGCTCTATTGATGGTGACAATGCTGCTGCGCATAGATACACTGAAGTTCGTATGGAAAAAATCACTCGTGAAATGTTAGTAGACATTGAGAAGAACACTGTTCAATTTGTTTCAAACTTTGACGAATCACGACTTGAACCTGTTTTATTACCAAGTCGAATTCCTCTCTTGTTAATTAACGGATCCAATGGAATTGCGGTTGGAATGGCAACCTCTATTCCTCCACATAATATTGGAGAAGTAGTTGACGCATGTTTAGCATTACTAAAGAATCCAAATATAGAAGATGATGAACTATTTACATTGATACCGGGTCCCGATTTTCCAACAGGTGGTATCATTTGTGGTCGTGCAAATATTGTTAAAGCGTATCGAACTGGTCATGGGTCATGTTTAGTACGTGGTAAGGTTAGCATTGAAGAAAGTGGAAAACAGACAGTTTAATTATTACAGAAATTCCATACCAAGTTAATAAATCTGACTTGATTACTAAGATTGCTGATCTGACTAAGAATAAAGTTATTGACGGTATTTCAAATATCCGTGATGAATCAACCAAAAAAGGTCTTCGTATTGTTATTGATATTCGTCGTGGAGAAATCCCACAGGTTATTTTAAATCAATTGTACAAACATACTTCATTGCAGACGACAGTTTCGATGATGCTTTTGGCATTGCTTGATAATCAACCAATTGTTTTTACTCTTCGTGAAATGTTG
>JAESUJ010000085.1 GCA_016763165.1 Candidatus Babeliales bacterium | reverse complement strand
GTGGTTCTTTTTCTAAAAACAGTATCTACACCTAATCAACTACATTCGATACTCATCTTTAAATTGATACTCTTGCAAGAGACTCATAAGCTCTTGAAGACCATCCTTCTCTTTTGTATTGATACAGACATATGGCTGAAAATCTTCAAACATTGTCGCACGAATCAGATCAAGACGAACAGATGCAATGAGATCAATTTTATTGAAAACATAAATCATAGGAACTTTTACTTTTAAATCATGCAAAGTTTTTTTTACTACACGAATATGATGCTCCCATAAAGGATTATTTAAATCAATAACATGTAGAAGAAGATGTGAATGCCGAACCTCATCAAGTGTCGACTGAAAAGACTTTATAAGCTGTGGAGGCAATTGACTAATGAATCCAACTGTATCGGAAATGAGTACTTTTTTTCTTTCTCCGATACTTTTATTCTCACCAAGGTATAGTTCACGAGTAGTTGTATCAAGCGTAGCAAACAACTTGTTTTCAGCAAGAATATCACTTTTTGTCATTCTGTTTAACAATGATGATTTTCCAGCATTGGTATATCCAATAATTGCAATGAGAGGAATTTTTGTAGCTAGACGTTTTTTTCTCTGCATTTCGCGAGTATTTTGCAAAATATCAAGATGTCTTTGGGCGATATGAATTTGATGAGCAAAATATCGACGTGTCTTTTCCTTCATCGTTTCACCAGGGCCTTTGCCACCTCGCAACCCTGACTGCTGCATATATTCTATGCCTTTACCTGACATACGAGTCTTAAGAAATTCAATTTCTGCCATAGCAACCTGAATTTTACCTTCAGACGTATGAGCAGATTTTTTAAAAATTCCTAAAATGAGCTGTTCACGGTCAACGACTACAGCATGTGTCATCTCTTCTATATTCCGCTCCTGTAAGGGCGTCAATCTTTCTGAAATAACAATACGCTCCGCATTATGCTTCGACGCAAGTTCAATAAGATCTTCTAATTTCCCCTTGGTCAAAAAAACTGCTTTTATGATGGAACGAGTTTTACAAAACAACTGAGCCACATATTCAATATTAGCAGTATCAACTAAACTTAAGAACTCATCTTGATACGATTCAAATGATCCAGATGTGTTGTACGGTGCATACACACAAACAACTATAGTTTTTGGCTGATCTATCTTCGTTGATTCTGCCTTTCGTGTTGCCATCGTCAAAAATCCTTGTAAAAAAACTGTTTGCCATGCTAGCATTCTTCATATAAAGAGTAGCTCTGAAAACCAGTACATTAAAATACTTAATAAATTTTATTTTATCAAAAAACAAAAAAAAAGAAATATTAATCTACAAAACAAGGAAAAGAGATGATTTCGGTTGCAATTAATGGTTTTGGCCGTATTGGAAGGGCAGTTACACGACTTATTTTACAAGATCCAGCTGCACAAAAACTTATCTCTATTAAAGCTATCAACTGTGGCCCTATTAATCCTGAAAATATCGACCTGTTGTTAAAATACGACTCTGAAATGGGCATCCTCAAACAAGAAATCTCTCAACATGAAACAACTCTCACTATCGACAAGCAACAAATACCTCTTTTCTTTGAAACAGATCCTTTGAGATTACCATGGAAATCTCTTACTATTGACTGGGTCATTGAAGCAAGTGGACAATTAAAAACAAAAAAGAAAGCCTCACTACATCAACAAAGTGGTGCTCGCAATGTTATAATCACAGCTCCATCTCCTGATGCCGACATCACTTTAATTTCAGGTATCAATGACAATTCGTACGATCCAGACAGAGACAAAATTATCTCTTTTGGTAGCTGTACCACAAATTGCTTTGCTCCCATCATTAAAGTTTTGCACGAAGAGTTTGGAATTATTGAAGGGCTCATGACAACAATTCATGCCAATACAAACGATCAAAACCTTGTTGATTCAACACATAAAGATCCACGGCGAGCGCGTTCTGCAGCTACAAATATTATCCCCACAAAAACAGGTGCGAGCGATGTTATCATACAAATCTTTCCTGAATTAAAGGATAAGATCAAAGCTGTATCTCTTCGCGTGCCTGTTCCGTGCGTATCAATTGTTGATTTCACATTCTTAACAAAAAAAAAAATGTAGCAGCTCTGACATAAATAATGCCTTCACATCATATGCTCAAAAAAACAATCATACACCTCTCACCTACACTGAAAAACCCCTTGTTTCATCAGACTTTTTAGGAAACCATGCATCAGTTATCATTGATACTTTATTGACCGAATCGACTAATTCTTTACACAAGGTTTTTGGTTGGTATGACAACGAAATTGGATATTCTTCAAAAATTAAAGATTTTCTACTTCACAAAGCTAAAAATATTCTGTAATATAATTTTGAAAGTTGTAAGAATTGTTTTTTATAAAATAGTTTTTACAACTCAATCAACAATTTGGCGGGCCCATAGCTCAGTTGGTTAGAGCAGTCGGCTCATAACCGAAAGATCCCTGGTTCGAGTCCAGGTGGGCCCACCAAAAATCAAATTCTTTGTATCCTCACAAGGAGAGTCATGAACAACTTACTAATTCCTCAACTGAAAAAACTTGTTTCTATAGATACGTCTATTAGAGCCTTAATGCAACAAATGGAAAAAAGAGCAAATGAAATTGAAGAGACTAAAAAAGCTCTTGTTGGTGCATCTGATCAAATAGATAATCTTCATCAAGCAAAAGAAGCTGCAAAGAAAACAGTCAACATAGAAGAACTTGAATCACAAAGTTTGCGCGATCAAGAAATTTCCATTAGAGAAAGTCTTAATAATATCAAGTCGACTAAAGAATACGAACTAAAAAATAAAGAACTTATTCTCGTATCTGATAAAAGACTGCTCCTTGATGATGTAATTATCAAAGTTTGGCATGATCTTGAAGGCACAGAGAAAAAACTTGCTCAAGATCTTCCTGGATATATAGAAAAACATAAGACTCTCGTAGCAGAAAAAATAGAGCGTGAACAAAGCTTATCTTCATTAACAGAACAATTAGACGAATTAGAAAAAGAGCGTATAGAAGCATCAAAAGTTGTTCCTGAAAAATGGCTTACTAAATACACACGTATGAGACTACTTGTTGACGACCCTATCATTCCTTTATCAAGTACGCATTGCAGCGCCTGTTTTTATAGCATTCCACGACAAGAAATATCGAACCTTAAGCGTGATGCTTTAATCATTTGTCGCAATTGCTATCGATTTATCTATCGAGCTGATGAAGAAAAACCGACAGCAACCATCAAAGAAAATCAGATAACAGCAGAATTAAAATAAAATGAAGCCAACTACCCAAACATCTATATTTCCAGAACATCAAGGGAACTCAACCAATTCTAAAACAGAACAAGTAGCTCCTATTATTATTTATATTGATGGAGCATCACGTGGCAACCCAGGCCCTTCTGGTGTTGGAGTTTGGCTTTCTTCCAATAATAAAGATATTCTCCACACAAATGGATTTTTGGGTATTAAAACAAATAATCAGGCCGAATACCTTGCTCTTGCCTTAGCACTGTTTCATTTAAAAAAAATTGCAAACAAAGAACAAAATAGAGTAATTATTCGATCTGACTCTCTTTTACTGGTAAAGCAAATGCGTGGAGAATATGCTATTAAAAATCCATTTATTAAAGCCCTTGCTCCTCTTATTGCAACATTAAAAATGGGATTCACTTGCACCTTTCAGCATGTTCCTCGAGAAAAAAATAGCATTGCTGATGCTGAAGCCAACAAGGGAATTGATAACAGAGCAGAGCTACCAGTTGAATTCAAAAAACTTATTTCTCACTATTAATGATAATTATGCATGCAGCAATTTTTTATTTTTTTGTTTTTTTTATTCAGGGTGCATCTGCAAATTCTTTAGCAGAAATTCGAGTTTTGCTCGATAAAGTTGAAGCACCCAACAAAATGCATTTAACTATCCATGCACCAGACGGTTTTATAATAATTCCCCACTCTAAAAAGTCCAAGCCTTTTTTAGAAGAACATCCTTGTTTATTAATTGAAGGACAAAATGGAAGCTTCCTCCTTCATACCAAGCCCTCATTAATATCAAACAAAAAGATTCCTAAACAGAGCGTTCTTTCTAATGCTCAAACAATCACCATAACACCACGAAAAAAAAGCCCCATAACTATCAATGATAAACAGTATTATGGAAACTGCACAATTCATATCGACAAACACAAAAAATCCTACTACCTGATAAACACTCTTCCTCTTGAGGAATATGTCTACTCAGTTCTTCTGTATGAAAGCTATGCTCACTGGCCTAATGAAATGCAAAAAGTACAAGCTGTAGCAACCCGAACATTTGCAGCACGCTGCATGAATGAAGCTAAAAATAAACAGGCTGTTTACGATATAAAAAATAATATTTTTCATCAACGATACGATGGAACTCACAACTATGACCATCTAAGACAAGCTATTGAAGAAACAAAAGATTTGATAATAACTCATGAAAACAGAGCTGCACTAACCATGTTTGATGCATGCTGTGGTGGCATAATTCCAAGCAAGCTTGATACCATTGACTTCTCAAAGGCGCCTTATCTCAAACGATCGTATCGCTGTACATTTTGTAAAAATTTTTCTCTCTATCGATGGAAATACAACTGTTCTTTACATGACCTTACTCAAAGTTTACTTGCAACATCTTTGAAATCAAAAGTACGTCCTTGTGGCCCTTTAAAAAAATTACAAGTCATAGATCATGATGCAGCAGGCTCTGTTAACTACCTTGAATACAGAGGACGAGCAGGAAACATAAAACTTGCTACTCATAAAATTAAAAACTGCTTGGGGAATGGGCTAAGAAGTAAATTTTTTACCCTCAAACAGAAAGGTGACATCCTTACCTTTAAAGGCAAGGGATTTGGACATGGACTTGGACTCTGTCAACATGGAGCACGAGCAATGGTAAACAAAAACTATGATTATAAAAAAATCCTTGCTTACTATTTTCCAAAAACAAAACTTTCTCTACTTTCAAAAATAAAATAAGTAAAACCTTACTCTATAATTGTCTCAAATGTATCAATCGTAATTTTTATTTTTCTACCTGAAAAACAAAATGGTGGGCATTCATCCACGGTCTTAAAAAACGAGGAGTATTCTGCAAAATTCAATGAAACTCTAAACATGCTCTTTTTTTGTTGATTACCAGAGAGTTCTTATTTTAAACTTTTAAATATATAAAATATTTGGAGAAAATTATGCCTGGATATAGACAACATCTACTTGGTGGAACTGTCAGCTTCTTAGCCCTGTATCACTGGGGACCATCAATTTTACAAGCTTCCCCAGAAAGCCCTTCACTTATTTTTGTCGCCTTTTGTGCAACACTGATAGGCTCTTTATTCCCTGACATTGATACTAAAAGTATGATTCAGATGACTTTATACCAAGCACTTTTTCTCTTTTTTGTTATTGCCATTTTCATGAACAGCTGGCATGAACTCTTGATCTGTGCGCCCTTGAGCATTTTTCCTCTTGTTGTCCATCATCGTGGAATTATGCACCACCCACTCTTTTTAATAGCTCTAACTACTGCAGCATGTGGCTTTATCACCATTTACAAAGATATATCCCCTTCAATTACCTTCTTCATCGGTAGCTACTTCATAATCGGCTGCTTATCACACCTTCTGCTTGATTTTGGATTTTCACACACAAAAGATCGATTTCTATTAAAAAATAAGAAATAACATTCATTTCCCCCCTATTTTAGCCTTGCCCAGTTGCTCTTTTTGTAAAATTGCATAATAATAATAATAATAATAATACATTTAGAAACAGGGGGACTAAAATGAATATAAAGCTAATATTGAGAAGATTATCCATTTTAATATTGATGGCTAATTCTCTAGCTTATGGAGCAGAAACAAGTACCATTGATCTAATAGAAACCAGTCCCACCACTTCTATTCATCAAACTTTTTACAAGAATTTATCTCTGATACTTATACAGTCTTCCATTTCTCAAAAAAAAACAATACCCAACTTTAATGATACTATTCCACAATTTTTCTCTGCTAGTCTGCCTATAGTAGAAAAAAAAATAAGCGAAATAGATACAGTTGTACAAGATTCATATGATGGTTATACAAATGTTCAGTTCAAAAATGGAAAGAATTATCATGCTCCATCATACAAATCCATCATAGAGCGGCTAGAAAACAGACCCTCAGAGTTTACTATTTCTGAAAACGTAGACTTGCGCGTTCTTATTGAACTTTGCATGATTCCACTTCTTTGTTATCAAATGCCTAAAGCAACAGATGCTGATACTTCATTGATAACAAGTTACAACTACCTACTCAAGGGGTTTGCTGGAGCCACAGTTGCATATTGCATACAAGATCTTATAGCTAATTTTGTAAATAAACCAAGAACTATATTTAGTAAAGATGGCTTTACCTATTACAACAACAGCATCTTTCGTACGATCAACTTTGTAAAAAAACCTCAAGAAATTTTATGGAAAAATGTTAAAACAATTACTCTTAAAAAATTCATTTTCATTGATTGTGACACAAATAAAATTACAAATAAAATGTATGTCGAGCTATACGATAAAAATGAACAACTCCTCTGCAATAGCAATGATATTCTTCTAAGTCATAGCAATCATAAAAACGCACTTCTTTTTCTTAATCTTGTCACTCGCTACAAAGCAGAACATGACAACTGCTCTCCAGAGTCTATTGAAATTCAGCTTTCTACCAAAGTAATCTATGAATAAAAAACAAATATTGAAAGTCTTATCACTTTTACTCTTGATCGCGCTATCTAGCTCTTATGGAGCGGCAGATCTCACAAAGAATATTCCAACTTTTCGTGGGAACTTACTTAAAGTTGGAACAAAAGTCGATCAAATAGACAAAATAATAGAAAGTTCATGCAAAAACTATAAAAATTCATTCCATGCAAAAGATCTCTTTAGACCGTATCATTCGATCAATGAGTTCATAACCCAAATAAAACAAAAACCATCAGAATTTAAAGTTTCTGAACCAGGTCAAAAAGTTCGATTAGCTCTCGCAGGATTCTTAGCTTTTTTCAGCTGTTATGGTTCATATCGTTTTCTTCCTTACATTATATTCGACCCTGTTACAGAAGATGATCTCCATACATAATATACTTAATGACAGGCTTAGCTATATTGGAATCTGCACTATTCTTACCACAAGCTATAGCTGCATTTTTAGAAGAAGAAAAAACTACCTTTGATAAAGATGAATTAACCTACATTAAAACAAATGGCAAATGGAGAATATCTGCTATATTTGCAGAAATTCAATCAGTTATGTGGGAAGATGTTTCAAAAATCGTTCTTCAAAAAACAGTTTCCGTTGATCATAAAAAAAAAAGAAATTATAGACGAAATGTATGTTGAATTATTTGAT
>JAESUJ010000084.1 GCA_016763165.1 Candidatus Babeliales bacterium | reverse complement strand
GCATTTGCAGTAAAAGAAAAACTAGAAAGTAGAGCTGCTAACAGCATTTTTTTCATCATATTCATTCCTTTTGAAAATATGTATATTTGCTTGGATTTGTATCAAATGTTTTCAATATTTTATTGTATAAATAGAGTGCTAGCAAGTTTTAGTTTTTATGAGCAAACTATATGTTCTTGAATACATATTTGAGTAGCAGTTGTTCATTCTCTTGGCGTCTATACATACGAGCGTAGCTCAGGGGGCTATTGCCATCTGTATCAAGGGTGCAAGGATCCATCCCTTCATTTAAAAGTAATTCTACTATTTCTGGGTGAGCGTATGCTGCGGCAAAGTGCAGGAGACCCATTCCTTTGTTGTTACAGCTGAATACGACGTTAGATAGGTATTTTTCTGTTTGGTTTTTTTGGTCTAGTTCAATACGGAAACTTTTAATTAATATCTTAAGAAGGTTGGTTAAAACATTTTCTTTTTTTGCATAAATAATAATTTTTTTTACTGATTCAACTGGATCTGTTTCTTGATTTTTAAGCAGGCAGTTACCCAAAAAATCTTTTGCTAGTTTTTCAGTGATAAGGTTCTGATGATTTGTTGATGATGCTGATAATTCTACATTTGTTAAAAATAATAGAAGAAAAATGATCATCTCTCTCCTTTTATAACGTTTTTAAAATATATCTAAATACCAATCAGATTCTTTACTTTGAGTTTGAGACAATGATGCAGCGTAGGCGATCATTGCTGCATTGTCAACACAGAAGCTGGGAATGGGACTAATGGTAAATAGTTTACGAGCTTTGGTGTACTGTTCAATACGCCCTTTGATATATTTGTTACAAGCAACTCCACCGATGAAGGTGACCCCTTTGATTTCTGGATATAAAACAAGTGCATCTTTGATATGATTAATAACGATATCAGCAATGCAGACAAGAAGCGAGCTTGCAACTTGTTGAACGTTCTCTTCAGTTAAATTGCTTGTTGGTCTATTTTTCTTAAGATCATACCAGCCTCTTTTCATGAGATCGTATAAAACAGCTGTTTTAAGTCCAGAAAAACTAAAGTTTAATTTTGCATTTTTGAGTCGTACTCGTGGGTATTTGAAAAAATCTTGAAAGTTAATTTTTTCTGCTTTTTTTTCAATGTGAGGTCCGCCAGGATAGGGTAGTCCAAGCATGCGTGCAACTTTATCAAATGCTTCACCTCCAGCATCATCAATGGTCTGTCCAATGATTTCATATTTTTGATTGCTGTAGACAAGATAGAGTGACGTATGTCCACCTGACATTGAAAGTGCAAGGTATGGAAAAGAATGTTCATCTCGTTTCGTTCCATCAGCTTGTAACATTGATGAAAAAAGATGCCCTTCTAGGTGGTCAATACCAACGAGTTTTTTATTGCCAGCCCAGGCAAGCCCTTTGGCGTATGAAAGCCCTACAAGGAGTGATCCTGCAAGGCCTGGTTTAGTTGTTACCGCAATGGTGTCAATGGCATCGAAAGAGAGAGCAGCTTCTTCAAGTGCTTGTTCCACAATAGATTTGATTCGTGCTAGGTGGGATCGAGATGCAATTTCTGGAACTACTCCACCATATTTTTCATGTAATTTTATTTGTGAATGCAGAACATTGCTTAAAATTTTCTGATTTTTTGAATCGTAAACAGCAGCTGCTGTTTCATCGCAAGATGTTTCAATGCCTAAAATGAGTCTCATATTTACGGTAACCTTAAAAGTTGTTGTATTGAATTTTTATTCAATGATTTCATCATCTTTAATGAGTCTGTTGTATTTTGTTCCAACTAAGAATGCAACAGTTGCCCAGACGCTAATAACGCTTAACGATGCAATGGTTCCAAAGGTTATCAAGGAGGGCAAGTTATTTGCAAATGTAGCACAGACTGTTGCACCAGCTCCTTTTGATCCGCGAGCTCCAAATGCTTCGATCCAGCTTTTTGCTTTAAATTTGATATCCTTGCTGGTAGGAATGTACATTAATTCTTTAACAGGATTGTTCAGTGTGTAACTTAATCCTTTGGTAATCATAGCTGCTGCAAAAATAACCCACAATGATGGGTGAAGCAAGGCTGAGGTTACAATGGTTCCTGAAATAAGTGGAAATATAACCAGACAGAAACGTACTCCAAAAGTTCTAACAATAATTCCTGTTCCAAATAGTGCGAATGAAAATGCTAAAAGATTAGTTGCTTGACCGTATGTTCCTAAAAAAGCAGCAAAGGCTTCACGTGAGGTATATATTTGGCGTGCAAGCATTTTCATTTGGAATTCCATGATGGTTACAACAACTTCATAGAAAGTTGAAATTACAAGAATTCCCATCAGGTATGGTTTTGTTGTAAGCAGACGAAGTCCTTCAAACAATCCTGTTTTTTCTCGTTTTTTTTCATTGGTTTTGACATTAGATTGCATAGTTTCTTGGGGAACTGTTGTGAGTAAAAGCATGATCACAAAAGGAACAATGAAAACAGCACAAGCCGCACCAGCCCATAATTGAGTGAATCCAATAAATTTAACTTGCGTAACCATCGTAGTGGTTGCAATTGTACCAAGTTGTCCAATGGTATAAATCATAGGGTAGCCACGTTTAGCAGATGCTGTATTTGTCGTGCTTGCCATGAATGCCCAAAAAAGACCGATTGCTAATGATCCAAAACTTTCAACAGAGACGTATGTGATCTAACCTAAAATATTTCCTGGAAGAAATCGTGTATAAAAAATTTGTAAAGGGTGTGTGTAAAAATAGAGAATAAGAGTAAACAGCATTGAGTATGACGTGCAAATCCAGAAAAAAAGTTTATGACGCTCAACTGTATCAACTAAACGTGCATAGATGAGAACTAGTGGAATAATGACAATCATTGAAAGAATTTTTGCTTTTGGTTGATGTATAATACCAACAAGGTCATCGAACAGAGCGTCCTTGAGTACCCGTAAAAGCCAATAAGATCCAACAAGTAGCATAAATGTTATTGAGCATAGGGTAAACTTTCTTAGTTCATCTCTACTCAAATTTCCCCATAAAATATCAAAAAATTTTGATATCATAATTCTCCTTTATAAAATAGGGATGCCTAGACAGACATCCCTATTAAAATTGTATGATATGTATAACATTGTATTATTATTTAATAACGTATAGTTACTACTCGATAATCTTGTTGTCACGGATTAAGTTATTATAACTTGTTCCAACAATGAATGCTATACCAATCCATATACCAATGACGCCTAACGATGCCATTGTTCCAAAAGTCATCAAAGCTGTCAAGTTGCCAGCGAAGAAATTATTGATAACTGACCCGCCTGCTTTTGCGGTACGGCCACCAAATGCTTCGATCCAACTTTTTGCTTTGAATTTAACATCTTTACTGGTTGGGATGTACATTAATTCTTTAACAGGATTATTCAAGGTGTAGCTTAAAGCTTTGATCATTAATACTGCTATAAAAACTGGCCACAATGATGGGTAAACAAGAGTTGCTCCAACAACAATACCTGCAAGTACAGGGTACATTACCAAACAGAATCGTACGCCGAATGTTCTAACAAAAAAACCTGTACCTAGGAATGCCATGAGCAGTGCAAAACCATTAGTTGTCTGTCCAAATGTTCCAATAAATGCCGCAAAAGTTTCTTTAGTTGTATAAACTTGTTTTGCAAGCAATTTCAATTGAAGATCCATGATGGTTCCAACAATTTCATAAATAGTTGAAATTACTAAAACACCAAGAAGATATGGGCTTGTTGTTAATAAACGAAGTCCTTCAAATAATCCAGTACGTTTTTTAGGAGTCGCACTTGCATGTGGATCAGAGGTCATCTCTTCTATTGGAATAACATTCATTAAAAGCATGATTAATAAAGGAACCATTAAAATTGCACCAGCTGCAAACATAATCAAAAATGGAAGTCCAAGAACGGGAGCATATGTTGTTAAAGTTGGGCCACCAATTGAACCAAGTTGTCCAACCCCGTAAATAAGTGCATAGCCACGCTTTGCAGATGCAGTAGAAGTTGTGCTTGCCATAAATGCCCAAAAAAGACCGATGGATAATGATCCAAAGCTCTCAATTGCAACATAGATAAACCAACCAAGTGGGCTGCCAGGAATCATCGCTGTTAATGAAGGAATGAAGTTTGGCAATGGGTTTACATATGCATATGTGATTAAAGTGAAAATCGCTGCATATGCAGTACAAATGATATAAAATAATTTGTGACGCTCTACTGAATCAACTAACTTGGTATAAATTAAAACCAAAGGAATGATAACAAATAGAGAAAATATTTTAGCTTTTGGTTGGTAAGCTAGACCGACTAGGTCATCAAAAAGTGCATCTTTCAAGGTTCTGAGAAGCCAGTAGGCACCTATCAATAGCATAAATGTGACGGAACAAATAGCGAACTTTTTGGCTTCATTTTTATTCATGTCACCAAAAAATGTACGCATTAAACCAGAAAACATACGAAAACTCCTCGTATTGTCTGATACTTAACAATTTTTTATAATTCCAAGCATCATGGTTGTGAAAATTTTATGAAAGCGCGCGTTTTTTTGGACGCCTTTCGACTAACAATATACAGTATTTTACTGCTTTTTTTTTATTTTAGCAATATAATTTAAAAGTAATATGATTGATTTAAAGGGATAGTTGTATACATTAAGTTTTTTATTACGACTCCTTTTCTAGATTTTATTTGAAAACTTGATAACATTGAGTCTATATTTTGGAGAGGTGGCAGAGTGGTTGAATGCGGTCGTCTCGAAAGCGACTATGCCCTTAATAAGGTATCGAGGGTTCAAATCCCTCCCTCTCCACCATCTTCGCATTGAAGCTTCGGTTGCCGACGGTATCTTTACATTCTTTGTAGTAAAAATTAGTCTCTTTAAGTTTACAACAAGATAAAAAATATATTTATAATGAAATTGTCAGCCGATTTTAAGCTATCTTTTTGCTGGCTTGATTTTATCACTTCGTGAGGAGTGTTTGGATAAGAGCTCGCTGATGCCATCCTTTTTGAGTTTTTGAGATTTATCAAGCGGAGTCTCGCCTATTTTATTTTCTATATCAGGATTAGCTTTATGATCAAGAAGTAATTGTACAATATTTATAAAAGCAGTCCTGGCAGATTTATGCAGTGCTGTTTCACCATTATTCTCTTTAATATTAGGACCAGCTCCATGTTCAAGAAGAAGCTTTACCATGTAAAAGTCTTGTTCAACTACGGCTTGATGGAGCGCCGTCCAGCCGAGATCATCTTGTATGTCAACAGGCATTCCTTGATTTAAAAGCTCTTCCATTTTGTCAATGTCGCCATCTAAAATAGCTTCATCCCTCTGTTCTATTAGTTCTTTATATGGATTAGATGCTGCTGAAAGGTTGATGCATGTGCTTATAAGTAGAAAAAAAACGATGATACCTGTAAGAAAAAGTGTTTTTTTGAGCATGATTAAAGATCCTTTCTGTAGGTTATTTGTTTTTCTTAATAAATTAGTAAAACGATTATAATGATGTATTGAATTGACTTGATAGTAAGGTGTTTATCACAAATATTATACAAATACAACAGTTTTTTGCTTATTTTTAAATTATGAAATACCATAATCTGGAGACTTAGAATCTGTTATTTGAATCCTCGGTGATTGTATGTTGTATAGTTTTGGAGGGGTTGTTGTGAATAGTCAATTTGATGATATGAGAAATATATATACATCGATAGAAGAAATAGTAGTAGCATTTTGTGAGTCTTTGAGTGATATCTGCTCATCATTCTTACAGAAGTCACGGATTTTAAGCCGTGCGAGGGTCACTTATTATTGAAGGCGGGGGCAAGTGTTAATCAGACACAAGGTGCAAATACAGTTAATGGGGATAGAAAGATGAATACTGCTTTGGGAAATGCTGTGCTTTTTGACAACATAGAAATGGTAAAATACCTGCTTGCACAAGGTTCGAATCCCAATGCAAATGGTGATGCTTCTGTACACCTTTGGATATAGCCCTAGATCATGTTGAGAGAGCAGAAGTAAGTGGTGAAATGGTTCATATTTTAATAGATGATGGTGCAGAGAGGCGTGACTGGTCTTCTTGATTTACTATTTTTCATAAATTTGCTAAAATTTCTTTATAGAAAAGTAATTAGAATAATGTTTCTAAAGCGATTATAAATTTTGAGGTTTAATTATGTTTAAAAAAAATATTTATACATTGGGCTTAGCGGTTTTTGTGAGTTCGCTTTTATATGCAGAAGCTGAAGAGATACT
>JAESUJ010000083.1 GCA_016763165.1 Candidatus Babeliales bacterium | reverse complement strand
AGAAGAAAAAATGTTCTCCCAACCCTTTGCCAAAATATTTTAATACCCACTGATAAAATGTTTGTGGGTTTCTATACCGCTGTGATCGCTTCATGAATCCTTCGATACATGCTGTAATCACTGAAACTGGCTGACCATATAAATGCATTTGAAATGGATATTCAGATAAAATTCCATTATTATAAACAGCTGCTTTTCTTTGAATTTCATCTAATTCTGAAAATCCCAAAATTGTTTCTAAAAAATATTTGAAATATTCATCATTTATGTGTAAATAATGACCGGTATGATCAAATGTAAATCCATTCTCTGTTTCTGATCGCAAAAGCCCACCCGGAACAGATAGCTTTTCTACAATTGAAACATCAAATAATGACTTTTTTTCTAAATGATAGGCTGCTGACAGACCTGTTAAACCAGATCCTGCTATGACAATCTTAACCATACTTTCTCCTTTTTTATGGTTCTCATCTCCATTGCATAAAAAGAGCATAACGAACTTTTATTATAAAGTCGAAACCATACTTTTTATACAAATAATATGTATCAAAAAAGAACATGCATGTTCTACTAAAAGATATGTTTAATACTCATCATCGTAAAAACCTAAATATTATGTACAAATAATACGTTTTTATGTATGATAGGCGCATTAAACGCATCTATATCTCAAGCTAGAAATAGCATAACTTTTACAAGTTATATCCTTAAGATATTGCATAAAGAAACAATCATGTGTTAGAATAAAAACATACAAACACAGTAAGAAATATAAAAACAATGCTATCTGAAAATAGTATCTATCAAAAAGGAAGGAGTATTCTATGGAAAACAACAATAAAATAGAGAGTATCTTGTCCACAGCGCAGCAATGGGCAAAAAACAACCAATCTTTAATTCGTGGGTATGGATTTCTAATTTTTGGGGCTTTTCTTTTATATCTTACTTTTAAAATTATTATAAATATGCTTCTTTTCTTAGCAGGATTATTTTTGGTTTATGATGGATGCAAAAAACTTAACTTCAGCATGGCTACAACATATTTTGAAAAAATATGCTCATTTATTCAATGCAACTGCATGAACTCAAAACAGTAATATTACGATAAGTAAACAGGTGATTTATAAATCACCTGGCAACGTTGCTTTTATCGTTTTTTCAGCAAATTCAACTCGTAATGGATAAACACAACTGATGTGAATATCTTTTTCTTTAAAGGTTTTAATAATTGCTATGCGAATATCAGATGCAACATCCCACATTTCACGAACTCGGCGAGCACTAATAAATCCACGCAAAATATATTCCTGCCCTACATCTGTAATTTCACTTAATCGAATGATTGGTGATGGAACACGTAAAATAGTTGGGTGCCCAACAATAATATCATGCAATAACGGCTTTACTATCGCTACGTCAGTATCATGCCGTAGAACAATTTTCAACTCAAGTCCCATAGAAAGACGACTATAATTAGTAACAGAAGTAGTTATGATTGTTCGATTAGGAATAATTATCATCAAATTACGTGCGGTACGAATTGTTGTTGATCTCACTGCTATTTTCTGAACAGTTCCTAATATCGCCCCGACTTGAATAAAGTCACCTACCTCAATTTGCCGCTCTAACAAGACTAAAAATCCGGCAATGAAATCAGATATTTGATCCTTTAATCCTAAACCAATACCGATAACCAATAAATAACTAAACGGTAGAATAAGCTGCCCTAAACCGATTGTTGCAAAACCAAATAAAACAAAAATCACAAGTATACAGTAGTGGAATATGCGAGATATAGTATTTTGCGCACCAGGTTCTGTTTTAAAAATATCAAATAAACGATTCAGAACAAAATGATTACTGACAGATGAAACAAGAAATCCAGCAACAATAAACAGAACAAAACTAAAAACCTGAATAATACCGAGCTTATTGCCACCACCTAATTTAATTGTCCACTCTTCGAATACTAGCTTCCATAATGCATCTAAAGAGTATGAGAAACCCCACAAATAACTAATTGCTACAAATGATCCGAGTACCAACACAAATAAAGAAAATAGTACAAAAGAGCCATAGTACATTTTTGCATGTTCAAATTTATCAATAACATCTTCACCCTCTTCTTTGAAAAAAAAGCATGTTGAATATTGACGAATATAATGATAGGCAATAACCAAAGCAATCAAAATGCAAGCGGTTATCGGAACAGCAAAAGCCAAAAACCATGCTAAATGTGAATATCCGATATATGGATTAGCTAAAATAAAAAGACCCATAAAAAATAAGAAAACTGGATAATAATAACTATCGATATTTCTATGTATAAAAAGCCAAAAATCATTGTATGATGGAACCAATTTTAATACATCATCTTTGGTAAAAAAGAGCAGCAAAACAATCAATAAAATCAAAGAATAAGCTGCTAGAATAACTTCTGGCAATTCTGATGCCTTAACCCCATAGATTATAATTGCAGAACGAAGTGGCAAAAGAATGGAGCTTGAATACAACACACATGCTGTCAGAGTTATAAATTTATGTTGCGATTGCTCATTGAAAAAGAAAAAACTCAGTTTTTGATTCAAAGTTTTCAAACCACTCATTAACTTTGTAGAGAGGTAGAAAAAAACTATCATACTTATTAAGAAAAAAAATGTTAACCAAAAGTCATATTGTACTATCCCTATTAAGGCATCTAATGAAAACGGGGTACGAAACGAAAAAAAAGCGAAAAACCAAGTGTATAATAACAATGCATGTTCAATAATAAACTCAACACAACAGAGCAAGATATTGAGATATAAAAATCCAAGTCTTCCATGTGTTTTTTCTGTTTTTGCCAATAATCGTATATGTATAGATTGCAATAAAAACCGATACAATAGATAGAGCAGAAAAAACATAAGTAACAATAAACTAATAACTAAATATCCATTCCAACTGATAAAAGGTATTTTTTGTAACAAAGAAAATGGATTGCAATTATACGGAATTGCCCAAAAGAATTTTTTGAAAAAAAACTCACCTTCTTGTAGTGACTTTTTGAAACCATCAAAAGAGATAGCCCTATTTGATCGATACCAAATATTAAATTCAAGACGATGTTGTTCAAGTTCGCGAATAAACGAATCGTACTGCAAAACAAGGCTTTCTTCACGTGGAATCAATGGAGCAATAGCTGTAAGGTGAGCCTGCACAAGCATTAAACGCTCACGAAGCACGTTTTGAGCTTCTGACAAATAAGATAATGTATCATTACATATTTTTTGCTGATTTTGAAAGTGCCCCTCACGCAGCTGAACAACCTCTTCAAATTTTTTAGATACTTCATCAATCAAAGAAGTTGTATGTACAATAGAATTTAAAGATTCTTCACGGCTATTACGTGTTGATCGCATTTCATGCTCTAAAGCTCCACGACGACCTTTCAAATCATTAATCCACTGATTAATAGTTTCAACATGAGCAACATAACCAAGCTTAAATCTAATTTGAACATGCTTAAATAAAAAACTCTTCTGATAGCTTTGTATTGTATACGAATCATTGTGAGCATCAAGAACCATTAATTTCATATCTATTTTTTTAAGAAATGCATTAATTCTATGAATTTGCGCATCAACATAAAGAGCATGAATACTTTTTGTATCTCCAGCATTTTTATACTTTTTATAAGCATCATTCAAACGATTCAAATCATCTGTTCTACGATCTCTATCAGAACGGAGAGCCTCCTTATTTGCATTATTTTTTGCTTTTAAAATATTAACTTTTGCTACTTCAGATTTCCAATCATCACGTGCTTGAGCAACATCTTTAGCACCTATTAACAAATGTTTTTTTACATAAATAACTTCATTCATTATAGTTGATATAAGACTCTTTAATCGTACAGACTCATCTTCTGTCCATGTTAATTCAAATGAAAGTTTTTTCAAACTCCATTGAACAAAATCAATACGCTCTTTATAAAGCAGAGTTTCATGATCAAAAACTTCAAGTTTAATTTTACTTTCTATACTTTTTTCGTCTGACTCTTCTTCACTCTGTGCAAAAAGCAAGTATGCTTTATCTTGCTCTTTCAACTTTACATCATACTCATTTTTTAAAGAAGATACTTTTTCTAACAATACTGTTTTTTGACGTAGCAAGCTTTCTTTTTTATTTAAAACTTCTGCATTTTGGACAGTTAAGCGCTGCAAATTCTCCTCTCCGCTTTGCAAGTCTTGAAGAACAAAAAAACGATTCTGTTTAATATTTTCTCTTTTCTC
This sequence comes from Candidatus Babeliales bacterium, assembly GCA_016763165.1. Taxonomy (GTDB): domain Bacteria; phylum Babelota; class Babeliae; order Babelales; family CAZZPM01; genus CAZZPM01. The sequence goes on along the minus strand of JAESUJ010000083.1, from coordinate 1,128 downwards.
GCTCGAAAGCTCATCAATAAGCATCTTTAAACGTTTAATCTGTTTATCAGTGCTCATTTCATATTCTCTTATAAGCTCTTGATGATTACTCGATTGTTGTATGCGATCATTAAGCAGTTCACTTTTTTTACCTATGACCTCAAGCTCATCTCTTTTCAATGAAGATTTTGCATATTTTTTATTTAACTGTGAAAGTTCGATATGCAATTCATTCGATGTCTGGGTAAGATATCTCTGAGTCTCTTCAATCTCTTTCATCAACTCATCTTGAGATTTATTCATATTTCAAGCTGACGCTTTCGAAACTCAAGATTATCAACTAAGAAACCAATAACTTTATTCGTCTCCATAATCTTACTAACTGGAGAAATAGAAAATATATCGAATAAAGAATCAGCACGTACTGAGACAAATAGAACCAAAAAAACAAAACTCAAAACTATACTTTTTCTAAGATTATATAGCATTATTATCCCCATCACTGATCATTATTATTAGTATTTAATAACCGATTATTCTTCATAATATACTTGTTCATTCAAACACATTTCTATCCACACTTCAAGCGATTTCCCATGCTCTTCATTTACAATAGTAAGCCACTTACGAAACAATTCTACTTCTTGTTCAATAAAAGAGTCAATCAACATTGATAGTTTCATAAGAAAACTGTTAATTACAAGATAAAGATCTTTATTCCAGTGACCAGAATCCTGTAAAATTAAAGCTGAAAGCCATAATTCTATATCTTTAAAAAAAGAAATATTCTGCATTAAACTATGAACTCCTACAAATAATAACGAATAATGCTTCTTATTTGGAATATTCTTTTGAATACAATAATTACATATTTTTATTAATCTTTGTAATTGTTGTAATATTTGATAACAAGAAGATGTCGGAACTAATAAAATATCCATTGAAGAAAGATATTTTGTTATCCCTTTTTCTGAATAATTATACGTTATATACATACCTGGCCATAATCTATGCAACAAAGTATTATCAAAAAAATGTAATGCTATGACACCATCTTCTTCATCAAAAATATGTATCATTTTTTTATACGGAAAAAAACGTTTTATTACGATTCCACGAGATTGAAATCCATAAGTATTATTCTTCATT
>JAESUJ010000082.1 GCA_016763165.1 Candidatus Babeliales bacterium | reverse complement strand
GGACTTAGTGCTGATGATATTGCAATGCAAGTGGGAAGAGCAGTTATGCAAGAAGCAGGAGATCCGTTAGAGACTGGATCTAGAGAACCAGAAAACGAATTACTCATAAGACAAGGGGAAAAGGCAGCACAATTATTATTAGGAAATGAAGCTGCAAATGATATTGCTAAAAAAGAATCATATCTACATCATAATATGCCATATTATTAATTGTCTTGCTGTTCTTCTCTGAGTTAGCCTTCGGCTAACGTCAGACGCAGCGCTAACTGGCCAAAAATCTCCGATTTTTGAGTTGTTATATTTTTTTATGTGAAAATTGAATACTGGTGTAAAAATAATACAATGAATAAATTAATACAAAAAAATACACCAAAAACAAAAAAAGATGAATATAAATATGAGTTCTATAAAAAATTAGATTTTGAAGAACAATGTTTTATTTATAACACAACAATTATTAACTCTTGCTGTAAGAACACTGCGTTTTACAATGATATAATCATATGTGGACAAGATTGTCATGTTGAAAAAGAAATGTTTATGATAAAAAGTACAAATGAAACCGGATCAGTTGAAGTATTTAAAAAAATAAAAATTAAATTACCAAATGTAAACTGTAAAGAATTGAAAATTGGAGAACAATGTAAAATTAACGGAGTGCTCATAATCAATGAAGGAAAAGGAGAAACTTATGTAACCAGTGGTAAAATTGTATGTGGCAAAGTATGTGGCAAGATACAATGTAATGGCATTATAATAAAAGGCTCTGAGAATGGCTCAATCATAGTTGAATTAAATGTTTATGAAAGTAGTAGCGACGAAAGTAGTAGCGACGAAAGTAGTAGCGACGAAAGTAGTAACGACGACGAAAGTAGTAGCGATGATGAAAGTAGTATCGACGATTTATTTGGTTTTAAATATATTGATGATGAGAAAAATGAATACAAAAACCAAATAGAAGGTCAAGTAGACAGAGATGAAATATACATAATTAATAGAGATGGTGTGTTTACAATCAATTGTAAAAACTGTAAATTATATATAATTAATAGAGATGGAACTATTTGTATAAATAGTAAAAACAAGATGGGATTTAGCACTAAATTTAAAACCGACTGTGTCAAAAAAGTGAGCAACAGAGACGGAACAAGAAATTTGCGCAATTTAAATAATATGGATATTTATATATGTAATAGAGATGGTGTTATAGATATTAAAAGTTTAAACGGGGAATATAACATTGTCAGTAATAGAAACGGTACAATAGATGATTAAATTCATATTTTTTTATTTTCAAAAAATATAGGACAATGTCTTAGCATAAATATTATTTTAGATATCTGATATATGAACTATAATAACGAAGAAAATGGCGCCCAGTTTACTAAACTGTGATGTATTAAATATAGTATTTGAATATATTGATTATGTTATGCCATTTGACAAGAGATTAAGTTGTTGGTTTGTCAATAATTTCCAATTTGCCCATAAATTCAAAACACGGCGCGGTAAGAATCTGTTAATGATATATAGTTCAAAAGGTAATGTTGCAAATGTCAGAAAATTATTGCAAAATAAAGCAAACATTAACGATGCATACCCAGCAAACGGATATTCAGCATTATTATTTGCAAATAATAAAAATGTTGTCAAAGAATTATTAAAATGGAACCCAGATGTCAATATGCAATGTACATTGAATAAAAAAACCGCATTAATGAACGCATGTTCAAGCGGATCACATTATATCAGTAAACTGTTATTAGAAACCGGTAAATGTAAAATAAATATACAGGATCGTTACGGAAATAATGCTATCATGTATGCATCTATAAATGGACATTTGTCGATTGTTAAAGAAATATTAAAATATGATCCTATTTTAACTTTAGTGAATCGCAGTGAATTAAATGTGATGTCTTTGGCATATATAAATAACAACAATAAAATGTTTATATTATTATGCCATAGTTTGCAGAAAGGCGACAATAAAAACTGATTTTATATCAAACAATAAACCATGGTGCGATTACTTGATTATCCTGATAAATGCAGAAAGTTTTTAGCAAAAGCTGAAGAGCTTGGATTAAAAAATATCAAACAATTAGATGATTATGAATATGTCTACAAATCAAATTATCATGACTTGGACGATGCGCTTTGTGTAACAATGGATGTTCTCTGTAGACGGATATCTACAACATCATTGACAAAATTATTGTACAAATTGTTTGGTGGTCGCATAAAAAAATTTTGGATTGTTTACTCTATTGTTTATCTTATTTTAAAAGACACTGCATTAGCTGGTTTTAATGATTATATTAGTCCACCTGATGTGTGTATTAATTCATTACATGAGTGGGAACGTTACGATTCGACATATTTATTGGAAATTCAATTTGAAAAATTGGGAGAACTTACACCAAAATGGCATTTGAGAAATAAAATATACAAGCCAATTACAGAAATAATTTACAAATTCGTAAACGTTGATGTTGGAAACATTGTGTTTGATTATATGGGATTTACATCGTTGTTCGAATTTGTAGATCATCTATCCACAGTAAAAATACAACGTCATTTTTACGACACTGTATATCAAATTGTAAAATGTGAGTATTATAAGCAAATAAATAAAGAAGTTAAATATAGTTTGATAGAATCTGACAATGTTTCTTGGATTTTTACGTTGGGAGACAGTTTGGAAGATCTAAATAAAAAAACAACGATAATTGGCGGTTATTATTTGACACATCATCATCATTGTATTATTACAGGAAACACATATAAATGTTTTTCATATCTTTATTGATTCACATTTTTTTTATAAATACCATAAAAATTGATTTTTTTAATCAAATAAAATGAAAGAAAATGAACCAACAGATATTAAAAAATATACTCAATCAAATGGATACATTAACATCGAGTATATGATGGAAGATGTTTTCACGATGATTGAAAATAATGATGTCGACAACGCGACCAAACTAATTTTGAGAATGGAAACAATCAAAGGTTTTAATTACAAAGGTATATTCGAACTATTCGCTGAGATGGCAATAAAACATTATCAAGATTCACTTGCAAAATTAATCATTCAAAAATGTTATGTGACCAACAGTCTTTTTCAACGTGCATGTGAGCGACATAATTTCGAAATAATGAAATACTTGATTTCACGTGATATAGATGCTCGGAAAACTAAAGTT
>JAESUJ010000081.1 GCA_016763165.1 Candidatus Babeliales bacterium | reverse complement strand
GCAGATGTGCGTACCCACGCTCACCACTGTCACCATCTTCTTCAGAAGAGCAGACACCTTCATCTGCAGAGCCAACCTCATACCCAACTTGCACTAAAACTTGAGGAACGGTGGTATCTTTCATCATCAAAATGTTCATACCATTTTCAAGCTTTTCATGCCGAATTTTTTCATGTGGAATTTCATATTTTATATGCGGAGTTACCGCTTGAAGATTTTTTTCTGTTGTTTCTTCTTGTTTCATTGAGCATGCCTCGCAGATTAAAAAAATTAGTATTGATAATAGTCGTGCAACTCGACGACTTACTGATGTATTCATTATGTCTCCTTTCAACATAGTTTTTTACACAAAAAGTATATCATGCTTTAATAAGAGAAACTAGATTTTCTTTAACGCTCTGAACGAGATCTATTCAATGAAAAAGTGGGCCCTTTGTCGAGGACCCACCAAGAGAATTATATGAAAAACTATAATCGATTAATTTGTTCTAAAAACCAGAGTTGTAAAAAAGCAGCATCAGCCGTATGCGAACCTAACGAATCAGCCAACGTAACTTCTATATCATTACCACCAACTTTTTTAAACATCACTGCAATCCAGTGACCTGAAGGTGCCTGTCCAAAAGTATTTAATATTTCTTGATTAATACTTTTTCGTTCTTCTTTATCTTCATCATTATCGGAAACAAACTGCATTCTATTTTTAATATCTTCTTTTATCGAATACGCCGGCATATTAAACAGGAAAACAACTTTCCCTTGCCGATCAATATTAAATTTCTTTAAAGCTCCTTCAAGATGTGAAGACCATCCTGGATAAAAATTTTTAATGTTTCCCTGCATCATTTGAGTCACTTTTTGTGTATCAAGTAAGACTATATGCCTTTGATCATTTCGACTAAACCAATCGCTTGCTACATACGCTAAGTCATCGTCATCTAGATTTCCAACCATAGCTTCCATTTTATCTTTCTCACTTTTTCCTTCATCAATGTACTTACTCAGAAGATCATCTTGAGCTCCACCTATTTTTGTATCATAGTTTAGCAAAAACTTTTTATTATCTTCTTCACGATATAAAAGCTGAGCATTAATTAAAGCATGTAGGCCACAGTTATTACTATTCCCATCCCCTGACTGATGAGCTACCTGTTGAATAAATGCAGACTTTACACGATACTTTTCATCACCTAAAATTAATTTTTTACTTAAATCATTTTCATTTTTAATGCCAAGCGCTAACAATACATCATTGCCAAACTTTTGCTGCAAATTATTATAAAACATTATTGGATCAGAAAAATCTATATTCCATGTAAGCGCCTTCACTAAAGAGATCAATCGTGTACTACTAAAAACATGACGAAAAACTTCTTGCGATCCCTTTTCATCCATAATCATGTCCATATAAAATCGATCCAATTTCATCTCATCATCGATCAAGCCACCAGATAACTCTCTTTTTTGCGCTCTGTTTAATAAATACAAAGAATGTAACGGCAACGATCCTCCCATGTAGGCACTCTCGCTTGAACCAGAAGATTTGTCTACTTGATCTAATTTTTCTTCTTCATCATCTACTTCTTCCTTACCATCTTCTTCCTCTTTACCCTCTTCTTCACTTTTAAACTTAACAGGTGATTTTTCATCAGAAGATCTATTTTCCTCTTTGACATCTTCTCGTATTTGATGATCACTCAACTGATCAACAGGATCTGAATCATTTAAATAAAGCCATGTTTTGGCATAGTCCCAAAAACTAGCCTGGCATGAAAACAACATTGATAAAAACAGTAAAGACAGCATGTATAATTTTTTTTTCATCTCTCTCCCCTTGTATTTAAACCCACTTAAAACAAAAAATATTGAATTATAAAATAATCAGATCAACTTGATCTTGTTTCTTTTTTGGTCGACCCTTTTTTTCTTAGGCTGGCTGACAAGTGTTTCATCTTGTACCAGAGTATCTTGCATAAGATCATCTTTTGGCCTAATCTTCTTTTTAGCAGTAACCTTTTTATTTTCGGTGCTCATCTTTTGCATATTAATGACAACATCATCAGTCACTGATGAACCGTCAGGAGCAATAAAATGACTCTCTGACTCTAATATAGCAAGCTGCTTTTTAGTTAACTTCTTAATTTTTACTTTCTTAGGCTGTTTTTCTTTTTTTAATTTTGTCACTTTTTTCTTTTTTGGTGCAGCTTTTTTCTTCCTTGCCCCAGTTTTTCGACAAGCAGATCGTCCACGAATCCAAGGTGGTTCTATCAATTGATTCGATACTTTACTTTTTTTCACTTTCTTTCCAGCAGACTCCTGCTTTTTCTTCTCAATTTTCACAGACTCTTGATGGCCGGATTTTTCATTTTCAATCAGACCGATATCAAGTGAATATCGAGTTCCACGGTACAATTCAAAAACTTCATTCGATAGATTTTGTACTGATTCATAGATATCCGAAGAAGCAGTTTTTGCATATGTTTGTGCATATTTTATCAAACTAATAAACTTCTTTTCCAATGCTGGACGAGATTGATACAGACCATGCTGGAAAATAAGCGTTAGATCATAGACTCCTTCTTGAAAAAGAGTAGAGCTTTTTAACTCATAATCAGCATGTCGAAGCATGAATGCTACATCTTTAAATGATGACTGCAATAAACATGAATTGCTCATAATCAAAAAAAACAGTGCTTTTATCAGTAGCAATAATCTTTTTTTCATTATTTTATTCATACTTTATGATAATAACAAAAACAACATCATCTTTTTTTTCAACTTTAACTGCAGCCCATCCTGCTCCATCTTTATAAATAGGTAATGCCCAAGCTTGCGTATCACCATCTTCAATATCTACAACAATTTTTTTTATCGCTGTTTTCAATGAATCAGTAGATGATGCAATGCCCTGATAACCTACAGTAACTTTTCCTCGATGCATACGATCAATGCTCTCAAGATCTGCCATACTCAATTCATCTAAATCTGTTGATTCATCACGTTTTTTACGATCTTTTTTAATCTTACGCAAAGCATCCTTGATAAAATTTTGATACCGATCTTCATCGAATATATTCAAATTATCAACACGTTCTACAATACGTCTTATACCACTCGACTTCTCTGTCTTTGATGGCGAATCTTTACAGATAGTTTTTTTATTCATTCGATATGCACCAGAAATAGCAGCCAAGTCTGGATATTCGATATCATTTTTAGAAAACAAAGAATCTTCTAGAGAAGGCAATGTTACCTTAACCACTGTAATTCCATTTTCTTGATACCGCTTAACATCGGTGCCTTCTATCCATTCACCTTGTTGATCAACTTCTTTGTAGTTATAATCATCATCATCGTCATCGTCTCGATAAACCTCTCTCACAACAACTCGTCGATCATCCCATGGCGAGTAACCAAAAAATCCCCTGCGGTATCCTCTATATCCTCCCCAACGATCACCATAGCCCCATCCTGAACCACGATATCTCCCTCGCCCGGAAAATCCTACACGAACAGCAGAACGAGGCCCTGAACGAATCATACGTCCACGCCGACGCCCACAATGACGCCCCCGAAAAGATGCTTTCAATAATGAACTGGAAAATAATAATGACGATATGAAAAATAGAATATATTTTATATATTTTTTTTGTGTCATAACAAAACCCCCTTGATATCTGCTTTTAAAAATCTATT
>JAESUJ010000011.1 GCA_016763165.1 Candidatus Babeliales bacterium | reverse complement strand
CCTCAATAATAAAAAGTCATTTTTAAATATTGCATTCTTTGGATCTATTATATTACCTTACTCTTGTTAATGAATCTAAAAAAAAGGTAAAGCTTCATGAAAAAAACAATTTTTATATTAGTTTTATATGTAAGCTCTTTATTAAATGTAAAAAATTGCTTGGCATCGCTAGATCCAATTAAAGTTAGTTTTTCTTTTACTCAAAACAATGAACTAATTAATATTTCTGGACCTATGCATAACTCCATGAACATTAAGAAACTTTTTTCTTTAATAAACGATACAGATTACTTAATTGAAGAAATAGATGAACCTTTGATCTATCGATATCCATACGATTTATCCTATTCAGAGACCAATGCCTCATGGGATTCAATTATTGCGGTAACCGGTTTTTATGAAGAAATTATTCTTAAAATGGCATGGTTTCCTGATGGAAAAAAACTTGCAGTTGTTGGAACAGAAAAAGATGATGATGTTGTTGGACGTATTTATGATTTTTCTGCAAATGGATCCGCTCTATATAATGATAACCTTTATACCATGACCTGGGGTACAAATGATAATCTTTATGCTGTTGCAATCCATCCTGACGGTAAAAATTTTGCAATTGGCGGTGACAGAACGCCAGGATCAGATCGAGCAACATTTAGACTCCTATATCTTGATGAAACAAATACATCAACTATCATTCTTGCTAACTTTGATACTGGCAATACAGTTCGAGCACTTGACTGGAGTCCTGATGGCAAGTATCTCGCAGTTGCAGGAAATGGAAGTAGTAATATACATGTCCACGTATATAAATTTAAAGATGGATCACTAACAGAGCTTCCTCGTTGTCAAGCAAACTATGGCAACACTATTTACAGTATCAAATGGCATCCAACTGGTAATTATATTGCTGTTGGCGGCGCCAACTCATCTTCTATCGATACAAGAGTCGCCCACTTTCACAATGAATCACTCAATGAACTTATTGGTTGTCGTATTGATGGCGCTTCTAGTACTGTTAGAACAGTAAACTGGAGCCCTGACGGAAGATACCTCGCTGTTGGACATTCTGGAACCAACCAGAATCCTAATATATATGAATTCAAAAATAATATGCAGCTTATACCCTATTCAACAGGCCCAAGATCTCTGAGTAACCTTCGCTATCTATCATATTCACCAGATGGAGCATACCTTGCATACGGACGATCAAACTCACCTCTAGTCGAAGTTTATACATCATATGAAGACGGAAGCAGCTTAAGTGATATTGCTGGTCTCGGTTATTCTCCATCAAGCAGTGTCAGACACTTAGTATGGGATCCTGGTGGAAACTTTCTAGCCATAGCTGATAATAATAGTGAAATAGTTGTTTTAAAACTGAACGAAAATTCTGTTCATCTTTCAAAACGTATTAAAAAAGAACTGCTTGCTATGTATCAGCCTTCTCACGTGATGCAAAACAGGATACAAAATGTTTTAAAACCGTTGTCTGTATCAAATAGTCATGCCTTAAAAGCGTATGTTGATGAAAAACCAGAATCACACACCAAAACATGTACAGCTGAACTGATAACTGAATTTGCAGCAAGTATTCATTGGAGCAAGTCAAATAATTTTGTTGTTGCTACTCAATTTAGCTATCCTCAAGTTACTGTTTATCAGAAAAATGGTGACCTCCTTATTCAAAAACCACTCGCAACTCTCGATACAGGAATCTCACCAGACAGTGCTGTCTTTTCTCCTAATGAAAAACTTCTTGCTATCTCTTCTCTGGATGGTGCTACTACTAAAATATACTCTTTTAATGATTACTCCTTAGTTGAACAACTCTCTACCGCAACCGGTGCAAACCAACTTGCTTGGTTCTCAGACAATGCAACACTGCTTTTAAATGGTGGAGTCTATGAATATACCGGAACAGCACTTGTTCCGATCGATGAAACTTTTAGAGCTAATGCTGATATTGATAGCAGCTCAGAATATATTGCATACACAACTTCTCCTAATTTTCTTAATATTGCACGACTTGGATCCTCAGGTGTTGAATCTGTAACAAGCATGCCAGTCTCTGATTTACCAGGCATTTCAATGCTTGCTTGGCAAAACCCCAAAACTATTTTCATTGCTCATCCAAGTTCTGGTATAGATTACTTCGCTGCTCTTCATTTTGATGGATCATCTCTCACCCTAATGGGAACCGGAGGTTTCTCTTCAAGTCCTGACTTCTTTCGTAATATAGAAGGAATTGCTGTTGATTCCCAAGGGGATTTCGGAGCACTCTCTATTACCTTTTTCTCAATAGCACCCACTACACATGCTATTTATGAATATGACCTTACCAGCACTAATGGTCCTATCATTTTACAAAAAACATTTACTCATGGAAGTTCTACCACTTTTAAACCTCAAAAAATAAAATATAGTTCAGATGATGAATATTTATTAATTAGCAATAGCTTTGAGCTTGAAGCGCTCTCTCTTTACAAGCGTAACTTCAATAGCCCTCCTTTATTTAGCCTTGATGAAACATTCACCGTTATTAAAGGAACCAGCGATTTATTGAACAACCGAGTTGATGACATACTCAACATCGAAACGAGTAATGCTATCGTCACCCATGATGATCTCAGCATCGATAATAGCAATGTTCTCGTCACCATTGATCCCTTAATTAAAGATAACAGCAATGCGATTGCTGGATTACTGGTTGCAACCAGTAATGCTCTTGATAATTTTTCAATTCCAAACTCTCAAGCAATCGTTACGATTCGAAATTTGATACTCAATAATAGTTTTGCAATAATCTCAAAAAGTGAACTTGTTAAAGAAACATCTCATGCAATCGTCACCTATCAACCTCTCATCATTGAAAACTCAAATGCTATCGATGGACTTTTAGTTGACACATCGAATGCTGTAGCCGGTCTACTCGTTGCAACATCTGATGCTGTCGCAGGACTGCTTGTTGCAACATCAGATACCGCAGTCACCAACGCCACAAATCTTCTTGGCCTCGATACAATTGATCATGGATCAGCCAATATTCACTTCAATTCTGCAAGCATCACCATGACCTACAATCTTAATATTTCATCCGACCATCAATTATTTATTCATACCAGTGGAGTTATCAATGGTAACGGTCACAGCATCCAATTTCCATCAGGATCATCAACCGCTCTAACCGTTGATTCTGGAATCACCACCACGCTCGAAGATATTATCCTGACCGACTATAACGATGACTCTGTCTCTTTAGGCGCTGGTGCATCACTTATTTTTGGTGACAACTGTCGCGTAGAGT
>JAESUJ010000080.1 GCA_016763165.1 Candidatus Babeliales bacterium | reverse complement strand
TCTGTTCATAGTTTCCTCATTAATTAAAGGGATTTACAATATTAGTATTCATAATTGTAGCTTATACCCCCCCCTTAAAAATCAAGTGGAAAGTCAGAAATGCTGGTTTTAGGCTGTTTTTGTGGTAAATATTTCTATTTTGCAGTAAAACAAGGAAGAAAAGAGAAATGATGAAACAGAGCTTCGTGCCTTTTTAAGGAAAAGTAGCAATCTAGCTGACGAAGTAGTTTTATAAGCATTAAAAGAGGGACTCTGTTGAACAAAGTCCCTCTTTATTTTGAATTTGTTTTTTTAATAGTCTGTAAGGTTATAAATTGATATTACTGTTAAAAATTGTTTGACGACAAGATTGTTAAATATTTCAGTCTTTTCTTTTGAAGAACAATTGTAATAATTTTTATCGAATTTGATTGCCTGATGTAGCGTGTAAGCAGCTAATCCTTTTAAAGCAATATTGAAACAGGTCATTCTTTTATCTTTACGAATGAAATATCGGTGCAAGAAGCCCTTAGGCGTTTTAACAGTGTTACCAGAATCAACAATCTGCTGTTTAGTTCTGTTTGACTCAGCTGTTGTCAGCTCTGTTTCAGTAGCGAATGCAGTGCTACCAACTGCAAGTAAAAAAGCGAGTATTATTTGTCTGTTCATAATTTCCTCATTAATTAAAGGGATTTACAATATTTAGTATTCATAATTGTAGCTTATACCCCCCCCTTAAAAATCAAGTGGAAAGGTAGTAAGTGCTGGTTTTAGGCTGTTTTTGGGGTAAGTATTTCTATTTTGCATCAAAACAAGGAAGAAAAGAGAAAAATAGCAATCAGAGCTTTAATAGTTTGAAAGTTCGTTGAAGGTCCATAGTTTTAATGGTTGTATGAGAAGTAAGAAAGTTATTTTCTTTTCATAATTATTAAACATTTGATAATCTGGATTGCGCATCTCGTTTCTTATACTTTCTATTGTCTGTTTATCCATAAAAAGTAAGAAGATCAGGTAGATGGCAGCAGATGCTTTTTTAGCACAATTGAGAGCAGTTTTTTTGTTGTCTTTACGGACAAGATATTTATGAAGAAAGCTCTTAGCTATTTGGGTTTTTGTTGCTTTTGTCTTCTGTTTTGTCGTTCTGTTTTGGTCACTGCTTTCTATGAAATCGGTTGCTATGACTGGCTCTTCAGCAGCAAATAGAGCGCTGCTTATTGCAAGAGAGAAAGCGAGTATCATTAGTCTGTTCATGATTTGCTCTTAATGTAAGGAGTTTACAATATTTGAATGTGAACTTGAGTCTATGTTTCTCCCTCTTAAAAATCAAATTGAAACATAAAAAATATATATTTTCGAGTCAGTTTTCTGAAAAATGCTTATTTGGAGAAGTTCTGAAAAATATTCTAAAAGCTTCCTCAATTTATTTTTTTGTTCCATTATTAATAATAATCGTATCATTTTTAATGTGTGAGGATTTATGACAAAAATGATGAAAAAACATATATTATTTTTAATGCTCTGGGGCTTCCTTTACAGTACATTTATTGTTCAAGAAGGGCTCTGTTCTGGGACGATGCTGTTTTTTCTTTGGATTTCATTTTGGATTTTGTATACGCCATTTTTTCTTCGACATAAAAAAGCTGCTCATACGTTGTATTCTTTGACATTGATTAAAGCTCATTACTGGCCACTGCTCATCTGGTTATTAAGTCTTTTATACAATTTTGTGTTGATTGGCATCTATCCACTGCTGTATCAAGAAACATTTATTACATCATCACTGAGCCTGCTGCTTATGAATCAATTTTCTTATTGGCCATTATTAGCCTGCTGTTTGGCAAAGTTATTGTATCACTTTTTGATTGATTCTTTAGTTGCAATTCAGCAGCGATTTCTATTGCATCATGTAGGAAATTTATTTTTATTTTTGTACGTTTATCTCTTTTTTCATTGGTGTTATGCCGACTTTGTTGTGCTGTTGGCGGTAAGAGGTTGGTAGTAAAATAAAGAAAAAGTAGATTTTCCTTTATTTCTCATAATTTTTTGGTAACATTAAAGATGTTGGATATGAGCATCTTTATTATTTGCTTTTTTGATAAAAGGGTTCTTAGCTCAATTGGTAGAGCGCCAGACTCTTAATCTGCAGGTTCAGGGTTCGAGTCCCTGAGGACCCACCAACTTTATTTTGAAATTATTCTATGCAAGGATGGCGAAATTGGTAGACGCGCTGGCCTTAGGAGCCAGTCCCGAAAGGGGTGGGGGTTCAAGTCCCCCTTCTTGCACCACTTTTTTTTAAGTGCCTATCTTTTCTTGGAGGCGCAATTTCTAGACTTCCATCAATCATCATTGAGTAGATTATTTGATCACTAGTTTTTTTTCTGATTCTTTTGCTACTGTTTCGAATAACTTAACAGATGTTTTATTTTAAAAAGAAAACTTGACGGAAGTTTGTTTTTTTTGTCTATACTCGGTTCACATAGCTATTTTTATTATAGAATAAATAAAATTTGCAAGTTTATGCAGGTCTTGGAGAAGGGACACCCGCATGTATGAAAAATCAGTACGTCGTAGTGAAGAAATCACTATAACCAGTAAGCGAACATCTTCACATTTATGTAAAATAGATGTCTATGTTCCATCCTCTATCGTCGTTCCTATACGAGAACAAGTTATTACTCTTTTTCAACATAATATAAGGACTCGTGGATTTGAAAATGTTACTCTGCCACGTTTGTTTGTATTGAAGCGACATTATATGGATGTTCAACATTCAACAATGTGGTTTATTTTGAAGAATTTTGTTCTTGATTTTATCATAGAAGATTCTGCTCGTAACAAAGTCTTACTAGCTCATAATCCACGATTAACAAAGGTTATCTGGGAAGATGATAAAAGGATACATTATCATTTTGATATTTCTATCAATGAAATAAATATTGTTAAAGATTGGAAAATGTTTCCATTTAAGACGCCTAAAAGAAAACTGTATAAAGATCTTGATAAACAGGTTGAAACATTTATTGAGAGGGAATCATCTTTATACAAACAACAGAAACAAGATTTTTTAGATGATACCGACTGGGTCTGTTTTTCAGCGACTATGTTGAATAATGATCATAAGCCACTGGATAATATAGTTTCTCGTCTATTTTGGATGAAGCTTACAACTAAGTATTTAGTAAGCGCTTTTCAAAAAGAGTTTATTGGGCGAAAAAAAGGAGACAAGTTTGTTTTGACTCACTTGCCGCTTGATGAGCTATTGCAGGAAGCAGTAACAGAGCATAATCCTTTTTTAATTGAGATCATGAGTATTAATAAAGGTAGTTATTTTTCTCTTGATATCTTTAAAAACTTATTTCGTCTTAAAAATCGGCTTGATGTACATCGTAAGCTCATTGAGGTTTTTTCGTATCGAAATGATATTTCACAGCGTAAGTCAATTATTGAAGAAGTGTTTCATCTTTTTTTATCAAAAAATCGATTTGAAGTTCCCAAACATCTTGTTTTGCGTAAGCAGGAAGATATTCTGTCTGCCCTGAAACAGATTCCAGATTATTACGTGTATCGATCGCAACCAAAATTTGAAGAGCATGTTGCTTTTTTAGCTGAGCGTCAATTGAAAGAGGAATTGATTATTGATAAGATTGCATATGATGAAAATATAGTTATTGATGGTGATGATGTGTATGGATATTTACATCTGTACAACCTTGACCGTTTAAAGGAATTTGTACATTTTAAACCGACATTGGATATTGTTGAAGACTCGCACGTTCCATTGCATGATAGCACTTTAAGGCAGGTAGCACTGCGTGAAAAAACATTGAATCATGTGATTCATATGCTTACAAAATGATTTTTACAATAAAGTGAATGTATAGTTTTCTTTATCATATAAAACAGATAAACTGTAATAAAATGAAAAATATAGATGTTTAAATATAGTTGTATGATATGAGAAAAAAATATTTTGGAATTGCAGGATTTGGTATAGCTGGACAATCAATATTGAGGTTTTATAAGAATTTCTATGTAGAATTTTCAAATTGCTTATCTCAGTACAGCCAGGATGATTCAACAGAAATAGAGTGGCTGCTGAAAGTTTTTGATGAAAAGTCTCTCAATGAAAAACAGAAACAGCTTCTTTTAGAATCGAATGTATCGATAGAAACTGATGTGGATACGTTTCTTGAAGCTGTTGATTTAGTCTGGTTTTCAACAGGTATTGATATCAATCGGTTTTCTTTAAAAAAAGAGAAAATCATCAAAGAAGTCGATATTTTCCATATGCTTTGGAAAAAACCAATAATTGGCATCACTGGAACTATTGGTAAAACAACGTTGACTCAATTATTGTATGAACTGTTTATGATTGATAGCTGTGCCTCGTACGAGGGGGTTGTCGAGCGTTCCTGTACGCATCTGCGTGGTTGTTCGTATCAAAGGGTTGCTTTAGGAGGAAATATAGGGGTTGGGCTCTTAGACTTAGTTCCGCATCAGCCTTTGTATCGTAAAGCTCTATTGGAGCTCTCATCATGGCAGCTGGAAGAGAGCAACTGTTTTAGTCCCGATATTGGGATTTGGATGAATTTGTATGATAATCATCTGGATCGACATGGATCGAAGAAGCAGTATTTCAGAGCAAAGTCTATGTTTTTGCGACATCAAAAAAAAGGTGATATTGCTTTGCTTGGATCATCTTTAATCGAAGGTGAAAATAAGGATATTTTTGTAGCAGAAATATCGAAATGGCAAGCAGATTTATTTATTATTTTTGATAGAGCAATTGTTGAAGATGAAAAAGTTTTTTTGAATAAATTCAATTGTTCATATGTTTCTGTTGAAAATGAACAGGTGGTGCTGCATCGAACAGGATCTGAAAAGCAAAATATTTGTTTAATTAACCTATTCAATTCAAAAGGTTTTCTTGATACCTGGATATTTTCAGTCATAGCGCTCTTTTTTTCTGGTGTTACTATTTCAATGCTTACTAAAGAACATTTTGAGCAGGCTTACAATCGATGTAGAAACGTAGCAGGTCAACATCGCCTTGAACTTTGTGCTGAAAAAAATGCTCTTTTTTTTTATAACGATTCTAAATCAACAGTTCCATATGCGACTCAAGCTGCCATTACGCATCTTAAACAACAGCATGAAAAAATTATTCTTATTACGGGTGGTCTTAATAAAGGGGCCGATCGATCTGACTTGATAACATTTGTCGAAAAAGATCCATCAATAAAATTAGCACTACGGTTTGGGCCAGGATCAGTAGATTTAGAGCCATTAGAATATTTTGATACCTTAGACTCTCTGTTGCAAGAAGCTGTTCAAAGAGCAGATCCAGGTGATGCTATTCTGTTTTCTCCAAGCGGATCAAGTTTTGATTTGTATGAAAATTATAAAAAGCGCGGAGATCATTTTATCCAGTTGGTTCAAAAATTATGAGTCTTGTTGGATCAATAGATGATCTGAGAAGTCGTCTGCTGTTTCGTTTTTTATCTATTCCATTTTTATTAAATATTTTCGGGTTGCTTTTTATTTATAGCGCAAGCTCTGTTTATGCATTGGAGAAATATGGGAATGCGCTCTATTTTCTCAAAAGGCAGCTTCTATACACCGGCATAGGATGGTTAAGTTGTCTGTTGATATTATTTATTCCATTTCGATATATTTTTGATTATGCATTGGTCTGGTGGCTGCTTGCATTTGGAGTAACGGCAACAACACTTTTTTGGGCTCAGCCGATTAATGGAGCATGCCGATGGATTTCAATAGCTGGGGTCTCGATACAGCCGAGTGAGTTTTTAGCTGTCGCAACAATTTTGTATGTAACAACATTTTTACAAAGACATATTTCTCTACAGAAATCATTTTTCACACTTAAGCTTATTCCTTTTGTAGGACTGCTTGGATTAACGAGCTATATCTTACTTGCACAGCCTGATTTTGGAAGCACGGTAACTTTAATGATAACAGTGATGGCACTGTTTTTTGTTGTTGGCATTCCATATCGGGAATGTTTAATTATAGGGTCTGTTTTATTACCCTGTTTTATAGCTCTCATTTTTACAAAAAAATATCGTTTGATTCGTTTGATGACCTTTTTAGATCCATGGAGTGATCCACAAGGACGTGGCTTTCAAATTATTCAATCATTGTTGGCTATTGGATCAGGTAAATTATTTGGGCTTGGACTTGGTCTTTCAAGACAAAAATTTTTTTATTTGCCAATGCAGCATACAGATTTCATTTTTTCGATTATTGCTGAAGAAATAGGATTTATAGGGACAAGCTTCTTGTTAGTCTTTTATATTTTTTTCTTTTATTACGGATTTCTGTTATCTCAGCATGCATCTCTGCCTCAAGCAAAATTATTCATCATAGGAGGAGTCTTTTTTATAAGCATCAAGACGATTCTTAACTGTCTGGTCTGTACAGGCATGGTTCCAACTAAAGGGCTTGCTCTTCCTTTTATAAGCTATGGTAGATCAGCACTTATAGCCCAGTGGATCCTTGTTGGGCTCATCGCGAATTCATTTTTAGCAAAAAGTGATGGTTTTTAGTTTTTATTATCTTTTTTTCATGATTATCACTGCTTTTACTTCTAAATCGGTTGTGGTTTCCTATGGATGCTTTATGATAAAAATATCATAGTAGTAAAAAAACATGTGAGAGAGAAAGGGCGAGAGACCATGAATATGATAAGAAATATTTTCTGTATGTTATTTTTCTTGGCGGGCTGTGTAGCAGATCAAGAGCTCCTTGCTGAGTCAACTAAAAAAAAGCAGAGCAAGACTTCTACAAAAGGTCAGGAAAAATCAAGTTCAGAGATAGAAAAATTATTTGGTATCATTTCTAACAAAGGGGGTTCTCATTTTGGAACATCTCTTATTCAAACATATCAAAAATACAAAGAAGTTATTCCTTTTGATGATCTGATTCCACATTTCAGACGACTTGTTACTCTCTCAGAGAGTGATTGGGGTAAAGTTAGAGAAGCATTTGATACAATTTCAGAAGATCAACGTCAACAGTGGGTCGGTTCTTTTTTATTTTCAAAGAAAACATTAAAAGAATTAATCGCTCAATTTCCTAAATATGTACGAGAGCAAAAGGCAGCTGAAAAATTAGAAAAAGATAAAAAAGAAAAATGTCATGCTATGCAGAAAGAGTATGATGATAGTCAAGAAGAAACAGTCTTTAATGATACACTGTTTACTGGTTTGGGTATGGCACGTAGCTTTTTAGATCAATATGAGGCTGTGCCAATTCCTACCGATAAAGATGGTGTAAAGGTTGAGAAACCATTGAATAAGAATCTTCGTTCATTAGCTCAATTCGGGATATCTGTTGGATCTTCACATAAAGAATTGAGATATGCCTATAAAACTCTTTCAAAAATCATACAACTTTTTCTTCCTGGAAATCGTCGTGTAACGCCACGGAATGAAGAAATTATGGAAGCTCAAAAAGATTATTTTATGGACCATTTAGCAAGTCCTATTTTTTCTGAGATATTTAATGTCTTTGTTCAGAACGGCAGAGATCCTACAGAATGGATTAGAGAACGTGATAAAAAAATAAATGAAGAAGAGCGTCATATGGTGAAATTTCATGCAGCTTCTGTACGACTTGTTAATCGACTGTTTCCTTTTCTTCCTCAAGCTGTACGACCTGCGGCACAAGAATTAACAAAAGGCTTTTTGTTTAAAATAGGGCCTGCGATTGGTCGTGTGTATTTACAAAAAAAGTTGGAATTGAAAGCTGAGGGAAATTTAAACGCTTCATCTGGAGAGATTTATGAAGCAATAAAAACTGGTGGTTTTAACGAAATCATGGAAGATACAGATAATCAAAAAATCTGTTTTTATTTTGTGCAATCTATCTGTTTTAGTGTTATTGCTCCATCAATGAATGGAGTGAGACTTGCATTGAATGAATTTTCACCATATTTACCATTGTTTATGAATCGCTCATCCACTCAGGCATGGACCGATATTGTAACCCGAATGTTCTTTGGAAAGTCTGATCTGTTAAACGGTGCTGTAGAAAATCTTCCGGATAAATTAAAAAAAGCACTTATACCAGGTTTCGAACCAAAAGATAATGGTTATTGGAATATGTATAAAAACAATAATGGAATAGATAAAGCAGCAACAAGTCTTGATGAATATTTAAAAGTAAAAATACCAGAGACAATTACACAGATGTTTGTTGGTGGTGGATTGAATATCGGCGTGCAACAATACAGAGACAAGATAGTCGACTCTGTTGATAGCGTCGGTAATACGTTAGCAAAAGGTACAAAAATGATCCTACCCAAATTTTTATCTTCTCGATTGATTGGTGGAGCATCATTAGTTAAAAATATAAGTGAGCAGCTTGCAGCAGTCCTTGTTCCTTTGTATGTTGGATGGGGAAATATGAGAAGTCAGTCCAGTCATGCTTCTGTTGATTTTACATCTATATTACAAAGTACTCAAAATAAGAGACACACCGATTTTTACATTGATGATGAAGTCTCTCAAATGTGGGCAAAAAATATATTCTTTACTTGGTATAATTGGAAAAAAGGAACTTTTAATGTCGATGCAAAAACTGATTGGAAAAAAACAATTGGTCACACCATGCTCTGGTGGCTCTATAATTCTGGAACTAAAAAAAATAAAAATACAAAAGGTATAGAGGGGCTTGAGGCTCTTCTAGGATAAACTCTCTCCTTTTAAAGGGGTTGTACGATTTTTTCGTACGACCCCTCTTTTTTCTTCATTATTTTACAAAAATCATAGTTTTTTAAAATAAATCTGTAGAAAAGTATCACTTTTCCGACTCTTTTCTATTTTCCGCTTGTAATTTTTTTAGGGGGGGGGTACCCTTTAAGGGTAAGTTAGTTTATTGTATCTTCTTTTAATTGTAAGGATTAAATTCATGATTAGGTTTAGAAATATATTTTTAACAATTATATGTGCATTATCTTTGTCGACAGTCGCATCAACAGCTTTGCCAACAAATGAATCTCCTTTAACCTCTGAGGTTGCTACAGAATTTTCATCAGTAGCTTTGACAACGGAGAAGTTGCAAACAGAAGCTTCTACACAGACTCCATTTGCTGATCAGATAAATAAGGTTGGTGATAACTATGCTGATAAAGTGTTAGCGAAAGATACAAGTTTTTTAGGATCAGTTGGTCGTCACTGTTTGAAATTTATAATTATTAACGCATTCTCCCTTGTAACAAGTGATGGAAATAGGGCCGCGACGTTAGCAATGCTTGCTAATGAAGGGTTGATAGAAGCTGGAGTCTATGCTGATGCTGCGTTAATAAGAACTCATAAAAATGCTTCATGGTGGCAATGGTTTAAAGCAGCTGATACTTTAGATACAAGCTTACCTGCTGATTATTCAGATCATGTAACAGACAAAAGAAAAATTATAACAACTTTATGGGCGCTTTGGATTGCTCGTAATTTAGCTATGGAAAAGAATGGAATATTTACGGAAGTCACTGGGCTTGATGGTAAAGAACATTCCGTTGAAGGTACAAAGATAAATACACAACAGTTAGCTGGTTATTTTTCAAGTTACATTATTGCAGAAGTTCTTCGTCAAAAAATGATTGATAAAAATGATTCTCCACGCAAGGCAAATATTATTGCAATTTTAGCTTCTGGTGCAATGAACGAGATTATTAAAAAAGTAATGTAGATAAAAAAATATTTCTGATTATTTAAGAAAAAGGGGCGAATGTTAAGTTCGCCCCTTTTTCTTAATTTGACAATGATCGTTTGAGTTGCTACTGTTTATTCCTATCTGTAATTATTAATTTGGTGAGTTGTTTTGGAGTTTTTTATGATAAAGCGTAGTTTTCTACTATATTATATTGTATTGTTTTCTGTTCAAGTTGCTTTTTCTGCAGCTGAAAATAAGCTGTATTGGCCAGATGGGGGTTATCAACAATATCCAGAAAGTAGAGTTTTAGAGCCTTACATGTCTTCAGTACAGAGTTTTTCTTCTGACGAAGAAACCATAGAGAATCATTTTTTTGTAATTAATGGTAAAAAGGCTAATTCAGGCTCACCATGTTTAAAAAAGATGCTTGAAATTTATGATTTAGTTGCACCTGGTATGCAAAAAGTTTTTCCAAGTATGTTCAAGCAACTTGATCAATTTGGCGATGAAGTTAGAACAGATTCAAAAACATTATCTATAGAAATAAATGATGATATAAAAAAATTATATAAATCTATAGAAGAGCTTTATGTATTAGAAAAACAAGCAAGTGGTACTATAGAATCTTATAAAAATAAGAAGAAAGTTTTATCATTTTTATATAGTAATTACGAAGAGGTTAGACGCTCTTTTGTATATATCAATCAGTTTTATGAAAATATTATAGTTGATGGTTTGCCCATAGAAAAAGAATGTATACCTAAGGAACATGCATACGTATGTTTATTGTGTGATACATTGGATAATGCTATGTTTTTTCTTTTTTATAATCAAAAATGTCTGAAAAAAATAGATCTTTTGGATTATGAATTTGATCCATCTAAATTTTTGTCTACTAAGCAAAAAATGAATTTAAAATTTATTTCTAATGCTGGAAAGTATTATTCTTATATACCATGTGATATTCAGGTATTTGGTCAGAAGTTATTGGGTGTAGATTTGTATTTAGTTACTAATTATAAATCTCCAGTTAAATCATCTGGTTTTTATATTTCAGAAGAACACGATAGAGAGTCACATTTTATAATTAGATATGTTGAAGGACTTGAAAGCGAAACGCCCTTGTTTTTTCAAGAAGTCAAAAATGTTTATTTACCTGGCGTAGAAAGTCAAGATGATTATATTTGGAATATAGCAGATATCAGAACTATTGATTCTAAAAATAACATAAAGTGTGGTTTTTTAGCTTTGCCAACAGGGGGTATAGAAACAAAACTTGCAACTTTACAGCTTCTAAATCTTATTGAAGAAACAGTATCAAATGTAGTAAGTCCTCTTTCAAAAAAAGCCCTTATTGGTTTATACGAATCAGTAGGAGAAGCTGTTGGAATGATATTAAATGAAGAAAGTGATATTCTAGCTTTAGAGTGTTTTGAAGAAGAAATTGGTGATGATACTGAACTTTTACGAAAAAGTATTTTAGAAAAAATATCAAATGTTAAAAAACAGTGCACTGAAAATATTATTTCTGAATATGAAGCAGAAATAATGAGAGAACAAGAAGAAATAAAAAGCTTTGTTATTCAAGATAAGGTAGAAGGAACAAAGAAGAAAAAAGGAAAAAAAAATAAGAAAAACAGAAAGCCTATAAAAAAAACTTCTGAAAAAAATGAGTTCCTAGCTAAAAAAGAAGAGCAAGGAGTACAATTGCGAGGCAAAGCATTAGAACGTTTTGAACATAATTTGTCACGTGCAGGAATAAAAAATCGTAATATGGGTAAAGTTATTAATGCTTTTACAAAGCAAAATTTACAGGTTATGAGTGCTGCTAAATCAAGACAGAAAGGAAGTCATTGTAATGCTGATTTTGGCTCAGGACCTAGCGTTTCTGTTCCTGTAAAATCGCATGGCAAGAAAAAGGGGCCGTCACGTAAAGTAGCAAGTAACTTCTTCAGTACTTTAGTGAAGACTGTAGCATTGCTTGATTTGAAAGATTAAAATATAGTTTGAATAAAAAGAGGTCCAAATAAAAAAAAATGGGCCTCTTTTTTTATACCTTTTTAATAAATGATGAGAGTATTTTTTTCTGACCTTGTGCAATGAAGGTGTTGGTTGAAAGATCAGTTTATGTCAAAATATAGATATATCACTGAAAAAGAGGCGAATATCTAGTTCGGCCCTTTTTTATTTGACTATTTTTTCTTGGTCCGATATTCTTTATTTCTGTTTGTAACATTATTTATTAAGTTATTTTGGAGTTTTTATGATTAAAATTAATTATTTTTATATCTATTTTTTGCTATTTTGTAGTCTGAACATGGCTTTCGCAACAGCTGACAAGTTGTATTGGCCGAGTGGTGGATATCAACAACATCCAGAAAGCAGAATTATAGATCTTTTTATGCCTCAAGTAGAGAGACTTTCTATTGATGAAGAGATTGTAGAAAATTATTTTTTTACATTCAAAGATAAAAAATTTGATTCAGGATTGCCTTGTATAGAAAAAATGTTTCAAATTACCGATTTACTTCAAATCCTGACATTATTTGAAAAACGTGATCTACTGGAAAATGATGATTTTATTTTATCACGAGTAAAAATTTGGGAGAAGAATCTTCGATTATATTTTAATAAGATATATCAAATAAAAGAAAAGCTCTGCATTTTTGAGAAATCTAAAAATTCTAAAAAAATAAGTACAAGACTTGAATCTAACAGGATGATATTTGATATATATCAAGACTATGCTGTTTTTACCATGGCTGTTAACTCTTTGTTGACAGTGCATCAAGGTCTTAGTAAACATTTCGATAGTCAAGTAGAAATTATTGACAAGTCTCAAAGAAATGTTAAACAGGCAATGCTGTTGTTAAATCAACTGAATAAATCTATGTTTCTTTTTTTTAAACAGCGGAATCATGTTGGAAATATAGATTCCATTTATATAGTTAATATACCAGAAGAAGAGTCTACTCTTGGATTTTACATCCAGGGTCAAGAGTATCGCTCATTTCCTTTGAGTAGAGACAATCTTGCATTTGATATTTTGGGGCCTGATATCTGTATAGTTACTGAAAATATGATTCCAATAAGTTCATCTGGTTTCTTAATTACAGAATTAATGGGTGACAGTACAAGTTTTAAAATTAGATTTATTGAAGGTACCAAGAGTGAGCATCCATTTGCTTTTAAGGAGTTGATGAATATTCATTTAGATAAGAGTTGGTGGGATATAGTAGATATTAGGTATAAAGATGATCATGGTATTTTGAAGGGCTTTCTTTCCTTGCCAACAGGGAGTCTTGAAACGAAGTTTGCAACTCTTCAGCTTTTAAATCTTATTGAAGAAAAAGTATTAGATGTAGAAAATGCTCTTTCAATAGAAGCGCTTACTTATTTAAATGAATCAGTAAACGAATCTGCTGGTATGATATTGCATGAAAACGAAGGTAATGTTTTAGCTTTAGAATATTATGAAGAAGAGCTTGATTCTATCGCAGATAGTGACAATATTGAAGTTTTACGAAAAAATATTTTAAATAAAATATCAAGGGTTAAAGAAGAGTGTACCGAAAGACTTCTTTCTGAATATGAAGAAGAAATAATGAGAGAACAAGAAGCAATAAAAAGCTTCGTTATTCAAGAATCTGTGCAAGGAAGAAAGAAGAAAAAAGGTAAAAAAAATAAGAAAAGTACAAAGTCTATAAAAAAAACTTCTGAAAAAAAAGAGTCCTTAGCTAAAAAAGAAGAGCAAGCAGGGCAATTGCGAGGAAAGGCGCTTGAGCGCTTTGAGGCTCAATCATCACGCACTAAAATAAAAACTCGTGGAATGATAAAAATTATTAATGCTATTTCAAAGCAGTATCCAGATGGTATGAGTGCTGCTGAATCACGACAAAAAGGAAGCCATCGTAGCATTGATTTTGGTTCAGGAGCCAGCTTTGGTCTTGTCAAACCGCATGGTAAAAAGTCGGGGACTTCACGCTCAGTAGCAAGTAAATTTTTCAATACTCTGGTTAAGACTGTATCAAGTCTTGATTTAAAAGGTTAAAAATTAAATTTTAAAAAAACAACCCCAAGATTATTTGATCTTGGGGTTGTTTTTTGTCTAAATTTTTTGAATAAATGATGATAAGATCTTCTTTTGGCCTTGTGTGAAAATAATAGTTAACAAGTACAATTCATCATTGGTTTTTTCAACTTGTTTGATGATTCCCTGCCCAAATGTGTTATGCTTGACCAGTTCATTTTTATTCCACGGCAGATTAGTTTTGATGACTTTGCTGACAAAACTTTTAGTTTGTGCAGAGTTTGTTTTTCGAGATCCATACAATCTTATGTCTGAACGTGCTGTTTGAAATGTTACATTCATGTTTCCACTTCTCCATGCAGCAAGTCGTTGTTCGCATAAAAATAAAGGATCTGCATACAAATGTAGGGTGGTTGAATGTTTTGCAGGTATTTCTTTAATAAATCGTGATGGCTCTTGATCATTGATCTGTCCAAAACTCATGCGTTGCTGAGCATAAGAAATAATTAATCGTTCTTTAGCTCGTGTCATCCCAACATATAAAAGTCGTCGTTCTTCTTCAATCGCAGCAGCTGAGTTTAAAGATCGAGATGAAGGAATCAAACCTTCTTCAAGTCCCATGATAAAAACAGTATTAAATTCAAGTCCTTTGACAGCATGTAGAGTCATGATGTGGATAGACTCTACTTTTGTTTTGTCTTCCTCAATTTTTTCTTGTAAAAGTGCAACTTCATGTAAGAATGTTTGCAAAGAGAGCGGCTCACCAGTCGATATGATAGTTTTCTTTTCAGAGTGCATCATCGAGTTTATAAATTCTTTGCAGTTTTCAAGCTTGGTGCGAGCTTCATCGGTATCGTAATGATTTTTTATGTAGTCGCGGTATCCAATGTTTTGCATGATGCTGTCAGCAACATAGGATGGTTCATGATCAGTAGATAGCCCATCAAATAGATCAATAAATTCTCTAATCGACTCGGCACGAATGCCAGAAAGAGCATTGCTTCCTTCTAAAAATGTTTTAAGGATTGATTTGAAGTCAAAAAATGGTTCTTGTTCCCATCGTTCTAAAATCATACTTTCGACTTTTGCTCCCAAGCCGCGTGTTGGAGTATTAAAAATGCGTAAAAAACTGACGCGATCGTATGGATTTACCACGAGCCGCAAGTATGCCAAAATATCTTTTATCTCTTTTCGCTCATAGAAACGAAGCCCCCCAACAATGTGGTATGGGATGCTGTTTTTTATTAAAGCTTCTTCAATATTTCTCGATTGATAATGTGTCCGATACAGAATAGCAACATCGCTTTTTTTGATTGATTCAGGAAGTGTTGCGATGTATCGTGCGATGATGTCTGCTTCTTGGTAGCCTGATTGGCAATGAATTGCGAGTACTCGATTGGTTGCTTTTTTATCTGACCAGAGCTCTTTAGGGATTCGATTCTTATTATTTAAAATAACATCATTTGCTGCTTGTAAAATAGGCTGTACAGATCGATAGTTTTGTTCGATTTTGATAACAGTTACTGGAGCAAAGTCTTCTTTAAAGTCTTGCATGTTGCTTACATTAGCTCCACGCCATGAATAAATTGATTGATCTTCATCACCAACAGCACAGATCGAGTCGGCGCTTAAAGTTTTATCTTGATTGCATGACATCTGTTGCAAGAGTTCATGTTGAACTTTATTGGTATCTTGATACTCATCAACTAAAATATGTTTGATTCGTTCTTGAAATCCAGCTTTGAAATCAGGATGCTTTTTGAAACCATGCAAGACTTTAATCATGAGATCATCAAAATCAAGAGCATGTGATCGTACTTTCTCTTCCTCATAAGCGTTCTGAAGCTCTTTGAAAATAGGAGGCAAATACATTGCCGAATCAGAATTGGAACCATTTTTTTGCTGAGAGATAAAAGATTGAATGGAGGATGCTGTCACTTGTTTATCACATCCAAATTTTTTAATGATTCGTTTTAATAATTGTTGTTGATCATCTTGATCTAAAATTGAAAAAGTTTCCATCTCGGTTAGTTGTTTGAAGCGACGAAGAAGTAGTAAGCAGTAGCCATGAAAGGTTCCAATGAAAGGAATTTTTGTACTCTCACCAACAAGGCTGACAATTCTCTCCTTCATTTCACGAGCTGCTTTATTGGTAAAGGTTAAAGCGATGATGCTGTCAGGGTGAACTTGATGATGGGTTAAAAGGTATGCTATTCGTGAGGTAATGACGCGTGTTTTTCCAGATCCTGCACCAGAGACAACAAGTAGTCCACCATTTTCATGAAGTACAGCTTTTTTTTGCTGACTGTTAAGACTTTGTATGATGCTATCAGCTATAGGGTTCATAATATTGTCCTTTGGGTCAAATTATCTGTAAGATTCTGTTTATTCTGTCTCAAATGATGAAAAGAGACAAAAGTTAGGCTTTTTTCTGTTTTCATAGTAGAGTTAGAGTCTACTTTAATAGTAGTTGTAACATTTTTTTTCTAATTTTTGAACCCTCTTTATTTTGTGTAAGTGATTATGAGTGATATAAGAAAACAATTTCCATTTTTCCAAAAAACAGAACAAGTCTGGCTTGACAGTGCTTCAACAACGCAAAAACCATCAGTTTTAATTGATACTGAACAGACTATTTATAAAGAATCAAACGCTAACATTCATCGTGGTCTGTATGCTTCAAGTGAATCGATTACACAAAAATATGAAGAGGCGCACTCATCAGTTGCTCAGTGGATCAACAGTTTGAAGGAAGAAGTTATTTTTACTTCAGGTACAACTGCAGCAATCAATTGCATAGCAACCTATTGGGCTCCACTGTTTTTGAAAAAAGGTGATGAAATTATTAT
>JAESUJ010000079.1 GCA_016763165.1 Candidatus Babeliales bacterium | reverse complement strand
TACTACGACCATTTTGATGTTTTTTTGTCATGACTCAGTCCCATCAGTTTCTTGCTCTTTGATCATTTTTTTCAAATCGAGCTCTTTTATATTCATACCTAACCGCAAATTAAATGCAGCTAAAATTTCTTTCACTTCACGTAAAGATTTTCTTCCAAGATTCTTAATTTTTAATAATTCATCATCTGAAAGATTAACTAAATCTATAATACGCTTCACACCAGAACTTAATAAACAATTATGAGCACGTACAGAAAATTCAAGCTCATCAATTGGTTTCAAGAAAAGATCAACTGGTATACCTGCAGCACCTGCACGCTGATCAGAAAATGTATCTTGTGTTTGATCAACTTCTTCAACTTCTGAAATTTCATTAAATGGAATTTCAGTTGCACTCAAAAAATGTTCGAACTGCGTGCGTAAAACAGATGTTCCGTAATGGACAATATCTTGTGGATGCATTGCACCATTAGTTAATATCCGAATGCGTAATTTATCATAGTTAATTTCTTTTCCCACCCGTGTTTTTTCAATAGTATATTCAACACGACGAACAGGAGAAAACATAGCATCAACATAAATTCGACCATCTTCTTGCAAAGATTCACCACGTGGCCACTGAGCTGAAGCATAGCCTCTTCCCATTTCAACGGTAAATTCAATAGAAAGATCTGCATCTTTCCCTAAATTTGCAATGACATAATCCTTATTAAGCACTTCTAAGTGCTCATCAGCAACTATATCACCAGATGTAGCAACCATTTCACCACTACAATTAAGAGTCATTTTTCCTGGCTCACCAGTCTTGTTTTTAATAACAATGCCCTTAATATTCAAAATCATATGCAGAACATCTTCAACAACACCTTTGACCGTTGAAAACTCATTATTAACGCCCTTAATCACAACAGATGTTACTGCAGCACCCTCTACAGAAGAAAGCATTACTCGTCGTAACGCATTTCCAAGAGTAATCCCAAAACCAGCCTCTAACGGCTCAATAACCAATTCACCCGTTATTTCTGACGACTGAGAGGCATCCCACTGTAATTGAGGAATCGTTAACGACTTATAACTTTTCCTTTGCATCAAATCTCCTTGAATCTAATTAATAGCTTCACTATACATTAACGAATTATCTACACAGACTAACTCGCTTTCACCTTTCACTTCGTTATCATTCAAATATTATTTTGAATATAACTCAACAATCAAATGTTCTTCGATAGGTGCTACAATATCAGTACGAACAGGCAAGCGCAATACAACGCCTTTACGTTCGATCTTCTTTAACTCAAGCCATTCAGGAACTTTGATACCCATATTAATTCTTTTATCGATAACATTTTCAACAAATACTTTTTTACCTAATGTTTGAGCAGTAAATGAAATAGCATCGCTCACTTTAACTAAAAAAGAAGGTGATTCAACGCGTTGACCATTAACTGTTACTAAACCGTGAACAATCATTTGACGCGCTTGTTTACGAGAAATAGCCATCTTTAAACGGAAAACAACATTATCAAGTCGAGATTCAAGCATTGATAAAAGATTTTCACCAGTTGCACCTTTGTGCTTAGCAGCAATCTTAAAAAAACGTTTAAATTGCTCTTCAATTAAACCATACATAAGTTTAACTTTTTGCTTTTCACGCAACTGCTTGCCATATTCAGATAATTTTTTTGCCCCTGGTTTTTTGCCATGTTGTCCTGGCGCAGGAATGCCCTTTTCAATGGAACATTTCGAAGTGCGACAGCGAGCGCCTTTCAAAAACAACTTTTCACCCGATTGCCGACACTGCCGACACGATGCAGCACTACTAATCATACACTTTCCTTACTAATATATTGTACTAAAAGTTTCATTATAAAATCTACTATACACGACGTTTTTTAGGTGGGCGTACACCATTGTGAGGTAACGGTGTCACGTCACGCAATACTGTAACATTCAATCCAGAAGACTGGAATGCTCGAACAACTGAATCACGTCCTGAACCTGGACCTTGCATATTAACTTCAATCAGTCTAACGCCATGTATGACCAACTCTTTTGCTAAGTTACTTGCAATCTGAGTTGCTGCAAAAGGAGTACCTTTGCGTGCACCCTTAAAACCAAGTTGTCCTGAACTACCACGCATTAATATGTCGCCATCAGTTGTAGATATTGAAACTAATGTGTTATTAAAACTTGACTTAACATGTGCAATAACAGTCTCAATTCCATTATATCTTTTTTTTGTTTTCGCTTTTTTCTTGTAAGCCATTCTAAACTTTCTACGTTAAACTATAAAACTTGCATTATTTTTTAGTCGCTACTTTTTTATTTGGAACAGTTCCACCAGATTTACGTGGTCCTTTACGTGTTCGAGCATTGGTTTTTGTTCGTTGCCCACGTACCGGTAAAGCACGTTTATGCCTTAACCCACGATATGATCCAATTTCTTGCAAGCGCTTAATGCTCAAAGTTATTTCTTTTCTTAAATCACCTTCAACTTTATGTTTTCCTGTGATCTCTTTTTGAATAGAAGCAACTTCTTCATTTGTCAAATTTTTCACACGAGTATCTGGAGAAACTCCAGTAACTGCTAATATATCTTTTGATACTTTAAGTCCAATACCAAAAATATATGTCAAACCAACTTCAACTCTTTTTTCTTTTGGTAAAAAAACACCCTCTATACGAGCCATGCATACACCTCAAAAATTACTTACCATATGTATTAAAACTTCTTATTACTTATCCTTGGCGTTGTTTATGTCGAGGATTCTTTTTGCAAATAATTCTCACGACACCAACTCGACGTATTACTTTACAGTCACCGCACATTCTCTTTACCGATGTTCGCACTTTCATTTCATTACCTATCTATAAATAAATGTACTAATACTTCACGCAATTATACCTTATAGCGTACTATAATTCTTCCTTTAGTCAAATCATACGGTGACAGCTCAACAGCAACTCTATCTCCAGACAATAAACGTACATAGTGCATACGCATTTTGCCTGAAATATGTGCTAAAACCACATGACCCCCTTCTAAAGCTACATTAAACATAGCATTTGGAAGAGCTTTTTCTACTATACCATCCATAACAATTACGTCATTATTTTTCTTTTTTTTCATCATTTTATACGTTTTTCACCTATAAACGGGTCAACACCTCGCACCCTGTAGCGGTTATCAATATTGTATCCTCTACATGAGCAGCCAATTTCCCATCAACTGTTTTTGCTGTCCATCCATCAGGCATGATTTTCACATCATAACTACCTTCAGTAATCATTGGTTCAATGGCAATCGCCATACCTTCTCTCAAAATTATTTTTGATGATTCTTCATCAACATAATTCGGAACATCAGGCTCTTCATGCAATGACCGCCCAATACCATGACCAGCAAATTGTCGTACAATTCCAAATCCTTCAGATTCAACTGTTGTTTGTATCTCATAAATAACTTCAGATAATAAAATACCCGGAGTTACTTTCTGTATAGCTTTATCAAGTGCTCGTTGTGCTGTATCTATTAAAGAAGAAGCGACTTTTGATGCATTTCCTATCAAAAAAGAACGTGCCATATCAGCACAATATCCCTTATGAGAACCAACAACATCAATAGTAACCATATCACCATCAGACAAAACAATATGTTCAGATGGAACTCCATGAACTATAACATCATTAACCGAAATGCATGTTGCATGCTTATATCCAGCATACCCTTTGCACTCTGGTTTAAGCCCTTGAAATCTCATTTCTTTTTCAAACCATTGATCGATGGCATGCGTACTTACACCAATCTGCAACAAACGACTCGATTGAAACTGTACAAAAACTTCTGCTAAGCTTTTTCCAGCCTTTCTCATATAATCAATTGAACGTTTATTTTTTATAATAATCATAAAGCAACTTCTTTTTCTTCTTTAATACAGCAACCAATAAACCAATTGAACACCTGATCTCTTGTTAAATATGTTGCATCCAAAGCTTTTAAAGCTAAATCAAGTGACTTATATCGCTCTAATAAAGCAGATTTAATATCATTGTAATCTTCAATTCGCTTACGTACAACCATCGGGTCATCATCTTTTCGACGTATTAACGGAGCATTACACTGATCACAAAATCCTACTTTTTTAGATGGTTTAGCCAAAGTCGAATAGACCGCTTGACAATTTTTATCACTACAAACAAGTCGTGAAGAAATTCTCTCAATAATAATATCATCAAGTACATTTAAAAAAACAACTTCAAATGTAACCTGTTTATATTTCTTAAAAAAAACATTCAATGCGTTCGCTTGAAAAACTGTGCGTGGATATCCATCAAGCAAAATCAATTCTTCTTTCTCTATATTACTTTCGAGCCATTGATGCACTATTTTCACAATAAGCTCATCCGGAACAAGTTTTCCTTTACTCGTGTATTGAATAAAAACTTTTCCCAGATCATCTTCTTGCGCAATATGCTTTCGACACAAATCTCCTACAGATAAGAAAGTTGCACCTAATTCTTTTTCACATCGGGCAGCAAGGGTCCCTTTTCCAGATCCTGGAGGTCCACACAATGAAAAAAACCGTGTAACTTGTTGCATACTATTTCTCACATCTTTTACAGTTTAACGAACTCTACGACCACGAAGACGTGCTCCTGATAACAAAAAACCACTATAACTTTGATCTATCAATGTTGCCTCTATTTGAGACGACATATCAAGTCCAACGCCTACCGCAATAAGTAAACTCATACCATCAACTAAAACAGGTGATGATATAAATCCCTGTATTATTCGTGGCAATACAGCTAACAGTGCTAAATATAATGCCCCTGGCAACCCTACTCTATTAAGAACGTATTCAAAATATTCAGCAGTTTTTTTACCAGGTCTAATTCCTAATATATAACCACCATTTTTTCTAATATTTTCAGCCAATTCAACTGGATTAAAAATAATAGAGGTATACACATAAGAAAATAGAATGATCAATCCAACAGTTAATACTGTATGCAATGGCGTTCCATAATCAAACCACTCTGAAAATGTATTAACTGAACCGAAGCGAGAAAACATCATTTTCAAAAACATAAGTGGCATCGTCAACATAGCACTTGAGAAAATAATTGGTACAACTCCTGCAGAATTTAATTTAAATGGAATATATGAAGATCCACCATTAAAAACTTTTTGTCCAACTACACGCTTAGCATATTGAATAAATATTCGTCTTTCACCACGCTCTAAAAAAACAATGCAACCAACTAAAGATAGTGCAAAAGCTATAACAAATAAAAACAGAAAGTGCCCTATTTGTCCAGTAGCTACACCACCAACTAATTTAATGATTGCAGTAGGAAGGCCGACCACAATACCTGCAAAAATAATAACTGAACTACCATTGCCCATTCCGTGAACATTTATTTGTTCACCAAGCCACATAACAAATAATGAACCTATACTTAGAATAAGCATAGACATAATTCTAAATGACCAACCAGGAGCAATGACAAGCCCTTCTTGCATACGCTCTAACATTGTTGCCAAGCCAAAACCATGCATCAAACTCAATCCACAAGCCAAATAACGTGTGTATTGATTTAATTGACGACGACCATAATCACCCTCTTTAGCCAAAGCTTCAAAAGAAGGAATGGTAATCGTCAATATTTGTATCATAATTGATGCACTAATGTATGGAGAAATACCAAGCGCAAAGATCGCTACATTTTTTAATGCCCCACCAGAAAACAGATCCATATATTTGAAAAAGCCAGAAGCACCTTGACTCATAAACTCTTTCAAGATAATAGTATTAATTCCTGGTAACGGCACATGAGCTCCCAGCCTATAAACGGCAAGAGCACCAAATGTAAATGATAACTTTCTTCGCAAATCAGAAATTAAAAATATATTTTTGAAGCTCGATAGTGATATTAACACGTTATTTCTCCTTATTTAACAAAACCTTTCCACCGGCATTTTCAACTGCAATAATTGCAGATTTGCTTGCCGCATCAATGTTAATGGTAAAGCTCTTGCTTAACGCACCTTTTGCTAGTAACTTTAATTTACTTCCACGTGCATTTTTAACAAGTCCTTTTTCCATACATGCTGCCACATCAACTGTAGCACCATTTTCAAAATGAGACTCTATGTCACGTAGATTAATAATTGCAACCTTTTCTGCATGAACATTAGTAAATCCACGACATGGAATACGTCGAGAAAGCGGCATTTGGCCACCCTCAAAAGTATGTCCTATTTTTCTATTAGCACCGGACCTGGATTTTTGACCAGTTTCACCTCTACCAGAAGTTCCACCACGACCACCACTACGTCCGATTCTTTTTCTCTTTTGTTTCAAAGATGTTAAATTACTGAGCTGTAACATTCTCTACTCCACACATTTCTTTAACAGACTTATTTCTCAACTGAGCTATACGAGCAGCAGATCGAAGTTTCGAAAGAGCTGTTAACGTTGCATGTGCAACATTTCCAGGATTCGAAGAGCCTATTGATTTTGCTAAAATATCTTTAATTCCTGCTGCATCCATCAATGCACGGACTGCACCACCTGCAATAACTCCTGTACCTTTTGATGCTGAGCGTAAAAGGACATGGCTTGCTCCATATCGAGCTTCTACCGTGTAAGGAATTGTTGTTTTATAAAGTGGAACATCGCACATATTTTTACGTGCACGTCGTAATGCTTTTGTAATTGCCATGGCAACTTCTCGGCTTTTACCTGTAGCTAAACCAATGCGCCCATTTCTATTTCCAACAACGACTAATGCAGAGAAAGCAAGTCGTCTACCACCACGAATAACCTTTACAACACGTCGCACACTCAAAACAGTTTCTACAAACTCTTCTGGATTTTGACGCGTATCTTTTGTTCTCTTATCTGACATTATCTGTCCTAGCCTCTATAATTTATTTAAAAACTGCTGTTCACTAAAATTGCAATCCGCTTTCTCTCAAGCCTTCTGCAAAAGCTTGAACTCGACCATGATATTTATACTGACCACGATCAAAAAAGACATCTTTAATATCTTGTTTGGCCGCTTGTTCACCTAAAGCAATCCCAACTTGACGAGCAACAGACGTCTTATCACCATCAAAAGATGTAATTGAAGACGATAAACTTAAAATTGTATGTTTTTTCACATCATCAATAATTTGCGCACCTATGTGATGCAAACTTCTGAAAATTGAAACACGCAACTTCGATCCTCGACTCATCATCTTTTTACGATTACGCAATGCTCTTTTTTTTGCTCTTAATGCAATACTTTTTTGTATGCTCACCGTAAATTTCCTTACCTTATAAAAACAATTTAAATTACTTTACTATGCTTTTGTTTTTCCAGCCTTACGAATGATAACTTCGTTATTACGTAAAATTCCTGTTCCCTTATATGGCTCAGGAGGTCTCAAAGAACGAATTCCATCACAAACATTACCTAAAATGAACTTATCAGTTCCCTTAAAAATAAGGTTCTGCCCTGATCTATCGATAGTAACATCAACACCTTCAGGCAGTGTATATTCTTTTTTATGACTATACCCAAGCGAAAAAGTCAATTTACGACCTTCTTGCTGAGCTTTATATCCAAGACCAACAATTTTTATTGACTCTTCGAATCCTTTTTCGAGGCCTTGCACATTATTGGCAAGTAACGCCCGATGTAATCCCCAGAGCATCTTGCTTTTTCGATCATCACTCGCAATAGCCAATGTTATTTGTTTATCAGCATACACACAACTTACTTCATCAGGTAAAACATGTGTAACAGATTTCTTTGCATTCTTAATAGTAACTATCTTACCATTAACTTCTACTTGAGCTGTTCCAACTGGAATCGGCTTTCTTCCTACTTTTGACATACTCTTTCCTTACCATACATAACAAAGAAGCTCGCCGCCGACAACTTTTGAACGCGCGTGACGATCACTTATAACACCCTGATTGGTAGTCAAAATTGAAATACCTAATCCACCGATTACTGGCTTTAAACTTGCTGCTGGTGAATAACGACGCCGACCAGGCGTGCTCAAGCGAACAATCTCATGAATAGATGATTCACCATCGACATATTTCAAATAAATCAACAACTCTGCTTTAACATCAGATATATCTTCTTTTTTGTAATCTTTGATATATCCTTCTTCTTTTAAAACACGAGCTATTTCAGCATTTAACTTAGAATAAGGAGCCTTCGTTGATCGCTTATAAACTTTTAATGCATTTCTAATTATTGTTAAAAAATTACCTACTGTATCAATAGACATAGTTTTTCCTTATAAAATTACCAGCTTGCTTTTTTAACACCTGGAAGCAAACCCTCTAATGCGCATTTTCTAAAACAGATTCTGCACATCAAAAACTGCCTCATAAACCCACGTGGTCTACCACACTCTCTACAACGATTTCGTGCACGAGTAGAGAATTTAGGCGTTTTATTTGCTTTTTCAATCATTGCTTTTCTTGCCATTTTTTATTCCTCTATCAGAATATTACTGCGCACGAAAAGGCATACCAAATGCCTTTAACAACGCAAATGCTTCCGTATCATTCGATGTAGAAGTATGAATAGTGATATTCATACCACGAGATTTATCCATTTTATCATAATCAAGTTCAGGAAAAATCATCCAATCTTTAATTCCAACATTATAGTTTCCCGTTCCATCAAACCGCACAGAAACGCCATTGAAATCTCGAACACTTGGTAATGCAATATGAACAAGCCTGTCAAGGAAATTGTACATATTTTTATCACGCAAAGTAACTCGTACCCCAATTGCCATTCCTTCTCGCAACTTAAAACTTGCTATTGATTTGCGAGCATATGTTTTTACAGCTCTTTGTCCTGATATTATTTCAATAACATCTTTAACACCCTGCAAAACTTTACTATCGCTAACAGCATCTTTAACACCAACATTCAAAACAATTTTTTCTATACGAGGCACTTGCATAATATTCTTAAGCTTGAGTGACTCTTGTAACTGTTTTTTCAATTCTTCTTGATATATTCTCTTCAACCGAGATTTCATACATCCGTTCCTTTATATAACATCTTGAGATCGATGAGAAATACGTACCTTTGAACCATCATCAAGTGTTTTCACACGTATTCGACAAGGTTGCTTTGTACTTGGACATACTGGCATTACTTTGCACGTATGAATAAAGCTTTCTTCTTTACGAATCGAACCTTTTTCACCTTGTGCACGCGCTTTAACATGACGAGTTAATATAGCAATGCCCTTGATTTTTACTTTATTTTTTTTGGTATCTACCTGAATAACACGTCCTTGCTTACTCTTATCTTTTCCAGATATAACCATTACTAAATCATTTTTTTTAATTCGACGCAACATAGCATGATCCCTTATAAAACTTCTGGAGCCAATGAAAGAATTTTTGTGAAACCACGTGCACGTAATTCACGTGCAATTGGACCAAAAATACGTGTTCCTATTGGTTGCTTATCTTTATTAATAATCACAACAGCATTATCATCAAATCTGATATATGTTCCATCTGCACGCCGCACTTCTTTACGAGAACGAGCAACTACTGCAGTATGAACTTCATGTTTTTTAACTGTTGAGCCTGGAGTTGCACTTTTAACTGCAACTTTTACAAGATCACCTATATAAGCAAATCTCTTTCTTGTCCCACCCATTACCTGGATAACTTGGACTTCTTTAGCACCAGAATTATCTGCAGCAATAAGCCTTGTCTGTTTTTGTATCATTATTACGCCCCTTGTCTTACAGAACGAATAACTTCAACTAAACGCATATGCTTTGTTTTCGACAATGAGCGTGTTTCAACAATCTTCACAAAATCACCATCTTTTGCATGCATTAATTCATCATGAACTTTATATTTCTTTGATTTTCTAATAATCTTTCCTAACAATGGATGCTTGAAAGTTCTTTGAACTTTCACAACAATTGTTTTTTGCATTTTATCAGAAACAACATATCCTTCAAAGGAACGCTCTTGCTTCGCACGCTTTGTGCTCGTATCACTCATATAAAAACTCCATATATTCTTGCTTAATCGCCTTATACGTGGCTATTTTTTTTCATATTGAGCAAGGTAAGAGCCTGCGCAATTTTCACTCGTTTTTTTCTCATTTGAGAAAAATCTGTCACCTGTCCTGTTAACAATCCCATTTTCAAATCAAAATTTTCTTTTCTTAAATTTTTGATTATATCATT
>JAESUJ010000078.1 GCA_016763165.1 Candidatus Babeliales bacterium | reverse complement strand
ATTCACCACTCACCCAACACTGAACAATGCCTCAAAGAAATTGTTCGTGTAACTAAGCCTGGTGGAACCATGAAAATAATGATTTACAATCGACACTCATTGTTTGCACTGTACCGATATCTTCTAGAAGGACTTTTCAAAGGGAAACCATTTTCTTCATTTAAAAAAATACTGTACAATAATCAAGAAAGTCCTGGAACTAAAGCATATACTTTTAAAGAAGTACAAAAAATGTGCTCAACCTTGCCTGTTACAATACAGTCAATAACAGCTCCTCCTAGTAGTCATGATCTTCTATATTACAAATCAAAACCACTCCAGTGGCTTGCAAGGTCTGTTACTTTTTTACGAGGATGGTCAAAATCTGGCTGGTTTTTAATGATTGAATTACAAAAAGATTACAGCAAATAATGGAATAATCATATAAAAACCAAGATACCATAAATATCCTCGCTGACCCAACCACCAGACAGCGTACAATGCGAAGTATGACAATATAGCAACGAAAACCATGGCCATCAAAAAAGCAGTATCAAACAGACTAAATACTGTTGATGGCATACAGATTAAACCCTTGAGGCTTGCAGCTAATAACAATGGAAAAAAAATCAAAAAAGAAAAATGTGCTGAACGGCGAAATGAAAATCCAAGTGCATGCGCTGTTGCAAGTGTAATTCCAAAACGTGAACAAGAAAAAATCGTAGCAGCCCCTTGAGCAAAACCCATCGCCAAAGCATCATATATCGAACACCATCTCGTTCTTTTTGTATAGATCATAGACAAAGAAAAAAGAGAGAGAGCTGTAATAACAAAACCTAAGGATTGCTGCCAACGAGAAACCCCACAAGCAAATAATTCTTTACAGATGAAATATGGAATCACTGTAACTATATCAGCAAGAAAAACAAGCCCTACTAAGCGAAAAACCATCGAAAGCCATTTTTTTTGCACCCATCTAAGCTGTTTTTTATGCCACAGAAAATCCTTTGTTACAATAAAAAGCCGTCGCTTCAAGCTCCATATTTCTGACCAAAAGAAAACTACTAAGACAACGATTGCTGGAATATTTAATATATATTCAAACCACTCAGGCGTTACCCAGTTGGATGGGAAGTGTCCATGGTACATGCCGTATTTTTCAAGCAATGAAACATGGCCACTAGAACTTACTGGAATCATTTCAATAATAATTTGAACTACAGCAATGCTCAATAATATTAAATACATTTAAACGTCCTTTTGTGATGATATACTCTTTGTAGTCATACATAGACTCATATCATTCTCTTTTGTATCATAAAATTCTTTTTTGATTCGTTTCCATTTTTCAACTGAAGCACGTGAATACTTAATCTCTCCCTCACGTTTAGGTTTAAATGTTATATTAGTAGCTTTCTTTCCTGTCTCATTCTCTAAATTCAATAAAAGACGATGTAAATTGATTGATTCACCTGTTGCAATATTGCAAAGCAAAAAATCATCTTGCACAGAAACCGCAGTAACTAGATTTGCTTCAACAACTTCGTGCACTGAAATAAAGTCTCTTACTTGATTCCCATCACCAAAAATAGTGATGGGCGCTCCATCAATCAAGGCTTTTTTAAACAGAGGGATAACCGAAGCATACGCTCCATCAGGAGACTGTCGCTCACCGCATACATTGAAATATCTTAAGACTACACCTGCTGACAAAGTCCGGCTTTCAACTGCTTGCTTAACAAGAGATTCCGCTAATAATTTATCCTGAGCATATGGAGAAAGTGGATCTGTTAGGCTATTTTCATAACATGTACCGTCTTGATTTCCATAAACAGCTGATGTTGAAGAGAGAATAAGTCGTTGTTTTTTTTGGGGTATTAACGAATCAATAATATTTTTTGTTCCCTGATAATTGATTTCATGTGATAGATTTGGATTTTCTATAGATTGATAAATTGAGACAAGAGCAGCGCAATGAAAAATATAATCAGCTTTTTTTACACAAGATTGAACAAGCTCTTTATCTCGAACATCCCCTTCAATAACAGAAATATCTTTCTTTATTAATCGAATATTATCCCATGAACCAGTTGAAAAATTATCTAAAACAGTGACTGATGCTCCTAATGACAGAAGAGCTTCTGCAATGTGAGATCCAATAAATCCAGCTCCCCCTGTAACCAAAACTGATCGACCATGATAATACTTTTTAAGCATCTTCATCTCCTCACTCCTTTTTTCAACTTATATTTTACAATGATTTCAAACTCGCTGCCTTTGAAATATATTTTGACTTGTGTGTAGCAAGATTTTCTTCTATCGCATCAACAACTGCTCGACCATCTAAAACAGCTTCTTGCATGCTTGAATATTTCCACTCACCAAATCGTCCTATGGAATGAATATTCCACTCCTTAAGTTGAGATAACAAAGAGGGTAAGTTTTTTTCACGCCACGAATCATATAAAACATACGCATGTTGTAACGTGAGATTTTTTTGCATAATAATAGATGATGAAGAGATATCAAAAACTTTACAAGTCTGCTCAATAGATTCATCTAATAATCGTTGTTTTTCTATTTCTGTAATTCTACCAGGCAAAAAAGAACATTCTCCATACAAAGATGAAGCTCCTTCAGGAGCCATCGCATGAGAAACATTGCTCCAAAAACCAACTCTGTACAGACGATATTTTTTTTCAGGAAAATAAATCCAATGTTTTTGACAAGGAATTTTATAATTAACACCAATATTATAATTCATCACTGTATTGCAAAGTAGCTTGCGATGAGCCATTGCTATTTTTTCAACCCCTGATCCACGCAACTTCTGCAATAAAACATTTAAAGGCATAGTTGAAACAAAATAATCGTACGGCTTGACTGTTCCATTCGTAAAATATACTTTCTTCGTATCAATATTAACCTCTGCAACTTCATGTTCATATGTAATGGGTGTAAATAATTTCTTAATTAATGCACTGATGAGGGTTGCAATACCACCTTTTTTTGGATAAAAAAAAGTACTATTATATCCAGCTGCAGTTTTATTTTCTGTGAGCGCACCCTGCAATAAATCATCCAGTGTTATCTTAGGAACAAATCGGCCTGTCCAGGATGGATGAATTTTCCGAATATCATAGGCTAAGAGCTTTGAATCTTTCGAAAACTGAAGGGGGGATTTCGAGACGCGCGGTACGTCGAGGGAGGGACGAAGACCTTCGGGGAGAAGGAGATTTCGTGGTTCCGGTTGAAACGAACT
>JAESUJ010000010.1 GCA_016763165.1 Candidatus Babeliales bacterium | reverse complement strand
GGTTTCACTTGAAGAAAAATTGATCTAACTGCTGGAAAATCACGGACATCCGCAGAGTAAACAGTTACAGAAGAAAGAATATCTTGTATGCGCCACAATTCAGGAGAATGCTCGATTAATAAAAAAACTTTATATCCTCTCTCGACATAATATCGAGTAAGATTTGCTCCCAGCAATCCACCGCCACCTGTAATAAGAACCCGCTTTGTCGGCATATAATCCCCTTTTTAATTTGGACGCTTCCAAGATTACTATTTTCCAGAGTCAGAATAAATAGCTTGTAATAACCTGCTTTTTCTTATGCTCCCACCTTATTCAATAGTAACTGATTTAGCAAGATTTCGTGGCATATCAATCGGCCTATTTAAAAATTTTGTAATTTGATATATCCAAAATTGCATGACCCCAGTCATAGCCAATGGAGCTAATAATGGTGCTACTCGTGGAAAAACAAAACAACGACCAGCAAGTGATATCAACTCATCTTGCCCTTCAAAAGCAAAAACAACTAAGTGACCTTTACGTGCTTTCACCTCTTGCGCATTAGATAAAAGTTTTTCATAAATAAGATCATTTAAAACTGAAAATATAACGACTGGAGTTTTCTCATCTACCAACGCGATTGGACCATGTTTCAACTCACCAGCTGGATATCCATGTGCAAAAATATATGATATTTCTTTTAATTTTAACGCAGCCTCAAGTGCAAATGGATACGAGATGTGTCTTCCTAAGAAAATGAAACGTTCAAATGTTGAATAAAAAGGAGCATCTTTTTCCATAATCTCCCATTTATAATTCTCAATTGAACACTCAAGAATTTCAGACACCAAAGATAGTTGCTCTTCAGCCTCTTTCATTGCTTGCAAAGATAATATTCCTTTTTCAACAGCAATACGATGTGCCAACCAATATAAAGAAGCTATTTGAGTTGAAAAAGATTTTGTCGAAGCAACAGATCGCTCAACCCCTGCCTGCATAAGCAAGAAACCATCTGCTTCACGCATCATGGTACTAGCTGCAACATTTGTTATACAAACAACAGGAATATCATTTTTTTGTACGAGTCTCATAGACTCGAGAGTATCGGCAGTCTCACCCGATTGAGATATAGTTAAAACAAGCTGATTATCTTTCTTGAAAAATTTGCTATATCGATGTTCTGAGGCAAGCTGAACGGTAGTTGGAATATTTGCTATTCCTTCAAAAAAATAACTACCTATATAAGCTGCATGCCATGAGGTTCCTGCAGCTATAATATCAAGATTTTTTAAATTTTTAACATGTGAGATATCAAGACCAATTTGACCCCAAAAACCTTCTAAATCTTTATTATTATTTGTGACATATGCTGGAACAATAACATCATCAGATTTATAATCAATCAGCTGACCATTTAATTTTTTGAAAAACAAGATGCTATTTTCTATTGCTCTTTTTTGCTCATATATTTCTTTGATCATAAAATGTTCGTACTCTTGTTTGTTCGAAATTTCTAATAGATGATCATGTATTTTAATTTGAGGAACAATAGGATTGTGTTGAAAATCATACGCTTCAATATGATTTGATGAAACAATAGCATATGAATCATCCGGCATGAAAAATACTTTGTTCGTTCTATCTATAAAAACAATTGGGTCTGAACCTACAAACATTTCAGAATCGCCAACCCCAACAACTAAGGGACTTTTATGACGAATTAATAAAAGACGTTCTGGTTCTTTTTCTATTAAATATACAAGAGCATACGCACCTTTTAACTGTGTTAGAACACTTGCAATTGCTGCTTTCAAACTTTTATGAAACGCTATCGCTTCCCCAAGTAAATGAGCTGCTACTTCAGTATCAGTAATAGAATCGAACCAATGACCTTCTTGTAGAAGACGTTTTCGTATAGCATTGTGTCCTTCTATAATACCATTGTGGACAACTGCTAATGTTTTTTGACAATCAAATTGAGGATGAGCATTTTTTTTTTCAGCAGGGCCATGTGAAGCCCAACGAGTATGTCCGATGCCGATAGTTCCATCATAGTCAACTTTTTCAAGTGCCTCTTTCAATCTATTAACAGGACCAACTTCTTTAGCGAAACTGAGATGCTTATTGTTTTGATCTATACAAACGAAACCGGCAGAATCGTATCCGCGATATTCGAGCCTAGATAAACCTTCAAGAACAAATTCTCTACAATTTTTTTGCCCAACATATCCAACAATTCCGCACATGTTTGGATTCTCCCTTTTTCAAGATCAAAACAATATTTGCAAGAAAGGTCTGTATTTGCGCTGTTATGCAACAAATACAGACAAAAATATTTTAACGTTTTACGAATTGGAACTTACGGCGAGCCGCTTTCTGACCATATTTTTTTCGTTCTTTAACTCGTGAGTCAACCGTTATAAGACAAAACTCGCGCATCTGTTTACGAAGTGTTTCATCGTTTAAAAGAAGTGCACGTGAAATACCAAGTTTAATAGCTTCTGACTGACCAGTCACACCACCGCCATGCACATTTGCTTTAACATCAAAAGTACATCCTACAGACAAAATGCGAAATGGAAGTGTTACTGCA
Organism: Candidatus Babeliales bacterium; assembly: GCA_016763165.1. Taxonomy (GTDB): domain Bacteria; phylum Babelota; class Babeliae; order Babelales; family CAZZPM01; genus CAZZPM01. The sequence continues at coordinate 544 of JAESUJ010000010.1, read as the reverse complement.
TCACGAGCAGCATCGGTTGGAAAATATTCTTTTGCAGATTTTCCATTAACTTTTATCTCGCCAGATCCAGCTTTAAGCCATACTCGAGCAACTGACGATTTTCTTCTTCCTACGCCATGAAGCGCAGTACCTATAGCTTTTTTCATAAAATTTTACCCAATTACACATAAATTAAACAGTATGTAAATATAAAAACGATATTTTATCTTACTCTGTTTTTCAAAAGTTGTAAAGTCAAAGATTACCCTAATCAAATAGCCTATTTTAGACTAATCTAATTTCCAACAACTTATAAAAATGTTCTTCGAATACAAAAAATTCTTCTTTTGTACATTTTTATTTATTCTGTGGTAAGATATCAACGAGCAGACAAAAAAATATACTTCTTAGTTACCTAATAAGGAGCACCCTTAATGATCTCTTTGTTATATGCAACGTGGGCCGAATCTTTCAGATTCTTTATTTCACCTGATTCACGTCTGTATCCCTTACTAATTCTCAATACAGCTTTGAGAACCAGTAAAATTATTTTTTTATATTTTTT
>JAESUJ010000077.1 GCA_016763165.1 Candidatus Babeliales bacterium | reverse complement strand
ATCATCTTTTGCTACGCCACGAAAAGGAAAGGTTCTTTTACCTACGTGGTTTTCACGCGTTGATGCAAATGTTTGTCCAAATGATTGTCCTTTTTCATCATATTTTGCGTAGTACAAGTCATATTCAAGAACTTTTTTCATTAAAGAACCGGTAAATAAAATTCCTGGAGTAGAAAAGTCATTGAGTTGGTTATAGATACCCAAGAAATCTTTTGGTGTTCCATATCCTTGTCCGAGTGAAATTCCTCGACCAAGTTGAAATGGAAAGAAGCCAGCTTTAAGAAAGTGAATGTTTTCACCAACACAACCAAATGTTGCATTGAGGCTGAGTTTTACCCAAGCATCTTTGAGCCAAATCAAAGGCTTGCTTGCTGAATGGCTATGTTTCTTTGTGCTCACTTGACCAACCGAAGAGGTTGCTTTTTGTGTGCCTGTAGATTTTCCAAATAATCCCCATTCACTTTTATGACGCAAGTTGAAAAATGCTTCAACAGCCTTATGACCATATTTCTTTTTTCCCCCATGTGTCTGCATGAAAATGTCAGCGGTTGTCTTAAAAAATCCACATTCATCAGGAAGATTGGAATTGAGGAGCACTGCGTTGCGATAAAAATAATATTCATTTAATGCACGAGCACCAAGACTCAGCTTTCCACCACCTTTTCTAATGCTGAAGGATCGTTTGTCACCAGGCACTTGTTGTGACTTAATTAATTCAAAGACATCTCGATCAGTATATTCTCTCTGTTCTTTAGCTAATTCTCTTTTAGTTAAAGGGTTTTCTATCGGTGCAGGTTCTGCAGAAAAAAGCATGCTGCTTTGAATGATAAGGGAACATACAAGTATATATTTGTATGTAGCATTTAGGGATTTTTTCATAAATCTTACTCCTTCGGATAACAGTTAATACAATATTTTTTAATTTATTTGAAAACTTAAAAAAAACTTTCTTTTTTTAAGCTGCTTGATAATTAAAATGGACATTAAAGCATTGAAAACAAAAAACTTCTTATCTCAAAAAGATAACAGATTTATTTTGGAATGGAATAAAAAGTGTATTTCTAGATAAAATAAAATGTATGAGCAATTAAAATAGTAGAGAATTGTGTATATATATAGGTTAGATAATGGTTTCAAGAGGTTGCAGTATTTAAAGAGATCAGAGTAATCGGATAAAAAGGAAATAAAAAAGGTTCCTGGCTTTTACTTTATTTTTCTAAGGAGATTTTTTTGGAGTATTTAAAATAGCAGCTCTTTTAAATATTAGGATTTATATGTATCTGTAAAATGTTTTTGATATTTTTTTGGAATTGTTGTGTCAATGTCTGTGAGATATGTCGGTATTGTTCTAAAGCTACTTGGCTCTAGAGAGACATATTTAGTTTCTGCTTTGCTTATCTCATTTAAAGATTGTATTAGAGAGATTTTTTCTTCATGTGAAATATCTTTAGACTTTAAAAGCTGTTGAATTAGTGGGTATATCCATATTTGTAAATATTGAATTTTAAAACATTTTGTATTAAGCAATTTAATGACTTGTTGATAAATGTGATGAGAGCATGTTTGGTCATTTTTTAAAATATAACTGTATGCAAATAGTGCTTGATTGTATGTGTCTCCGACGTAATCAGATTCAAATTCAATATCTGCGTCTAAAAATGTATCAATTAACTCGATTGGTAATTTGTTTAGATTTATTTTAAAATTTGTGGCTTTATGGATTAAATAGAAGAATATTCCCTGTTCAGATTTTGTTTTAAATGGGATTTTTTTTCTTGAAGAAGTTTAAGTACTACACTTACTTTGTTTCCAGTTACTTCATCAAGTACCTTTTCTAAAGAAATACCAGGTGAGTTGGCTGCAAAAGAGTATAAAGAACAGTTATTAATGAATGGTATTATAATATTAAGTTTTTCTTCATCTGTAACCTCAAATTCGAATTTCACTTCGTAATCAGAGAGTGTTACAGGGTTCATCAATGGAATGTCATAAAGTTTACTTAATAGTTGTGCAGAATGACCTATGTTTTCCCATCTATCCCAGTCTTTTCCTAAGAAACTTATCGCTAGAAAAGTTCTTTTTTTAAATCTATCATACTTAAGTTCAAATATTGCTGAATGAGCTCCGAGAGGCAGGTTGTATTGAAATATAATGATATTTTTTTCAAAATTAATGTTAGCTAGTTTTATATTAATTGTTTTCTTGTACTGAGACTGGTATTGGATTTTTTCTTCAATAGTTTGTTTCAGTTTTTGTATTGTTTGAGGGAGTTTAATAGATGTAATATTTTCTTTTTTTAAAATCAAATTGTTAACAGTGAGTAAGTTCTGATGTACAAGTGAGAATATGTTTTCTAAGGTAGGATATTTTATATTATTTTTATCATTAAAGAAGCTGTGATTATAACCAATACTTCGAGAGAAACTTGCCTTACTCCCAAGAGCTGCTCCTGCAACATTAAATTCTAAGTAGGGAATGAAATTATCTTTAGATTCCATTGTATTTTTCGGTGTAAGTAGCAATAGTTTATGTATGCCTTGGATATACGATTTATATTTATTTGCATTGACAAACTTCTTCTTCGAAGCGTCGTATATCCAAGGGTTTATATCATCAGAGCATAAGTTGTCCAAATCATCTTGCAAGGAGGGCATGGTACAGAGAGTTTCAAACCAATTGAGGTATTGAGTAACCATCTGTTTAAAACGTTCGGCATGAAGTGCATCTTTTTTATACATGGTGCTACCGGTTAAAGCTTTTATGCTGTTATCAAAGGCATCAATAGCTTTTTTTAAACAGGTTGTTGAAACTAGTTTTCCTAAAGGCGTTGCTTGATCAAGTGAGGTAATAAATTCTTTGTTATTAACTGTTGCATTCAGTTGATCAGAAAAAAGTTTCCATTGTTTTTCAAAAATATCAGGATTTTCAAAACTTTGGTATGGAAACTGTACAAAAAAGTCTGAGTACTCTTTCAGTTGACCAATAAAGTTTTTGGATTGATTGAACTCATCAGTAAGGTATTTGTAGACAGAGTTAACGTTTGCATCTGGTTGTTCTATTGCTTGTGTAAAAGAGGTGTTGATCCATAAAGGTAAGGCATCAAGAGAGGCAAGTGCCTGAATCATTTGAGCAAATGCTTCATTTTCTTCTTCTGATTTCTGTGAAAATTCTGTGATAAAGTGTTTCCATGCTCCCTGAAGTTCATCAGATAAAAGATATTCTGCAGCTTTAGCGTATTGAATAGTGAAAGGAGCAAGTTCTTGTGAAGGAAATTTGTGTAGGTTTAAATTGATAGCAATAGTTTCTTCTTCTTTGTTTGTTTTTAATAATGATCCTAAAGAAAAAGTATTGATGGTCTGCTGTGAAGGAACTTGTTTGAAAAGCGCTTCGAGTCGAGATGCAGGAAAGAGTCGAGCAAGGCGTGCATTTTCATTTAATATCAATTTGTCTTCTATGCGATCAAGAATATTTAGTTGATCACGAATAGTTTTTTGCAGTTCGCATTGTAGGGTTGTAAGTTGTTTTTGTACATCTTTATCAATATTTGGTTTTTGTAAAGTTGTGTAAATAGTTTGAGTACATTGATACAAGAAAGCATATGTTGCATTTCGTGCTCTTGAAAAATCTACGTCATGTTTAATAATATTGAGCAATTCAGAAGAGATTGTCTCACAAAAAGGTTTTATTCGATCTGCTATATCTTGAGGGATTCCAACATCTATTGGCTTTTCATGCCATAGAGAAAGAAGTGGAGGTATGGGATGGTTAAACCAGCCTCGTCCGATATTTTTTTCTATAGTATCAAGTTCTGAAACGACAACGATTCCTCTTTGAGGATCAAGTACAACTTTTTTATTTTGATGTAAGGCGGCTTTGATTTTATCAATATCTTGTATGACAAATACAGGTAAACTGTTTGATCGAGCAATAGTCGCTTCATGGGAGGTTGAAGGTGCAGATTGGAGAACAAGGATTCCTTTGATGAGGTTTTGGCTAGGAGAGGGAAGGAATTGATTGTCAACTGCTTTTTTTAATGTTGAATCAAAAATAAGTTGATCTTCACTATCAATGATAACAGTCTGAGCATCACCAACGCCGATCATTTCTGCGTTAAAAATAATGTTTTTATCAAGGGAGTCATAAAAAGATTGTTTGATAAAAGAAGGGTTTTTAGCTTGTTGTTCAAGTGGTCTACATTGAACGATCTGTATTTTATTGTTTTGAATTACAAATTCGATATCTACAGGGTATCCATACATAAGCTCAAGTTTTTTTGCAAAATTTGTAAGTTCTAAGATTTCTTCTGTTGAGAGTGTTGAGCTATTTTCTTGTTTAGAATCATTAGTCTGATATTCGAGCCTATATTTTTTTGTTTCTCTATTGAGATTTGCTTTCAAGCGATTTTTTTTTGTTTTAATGAGTGGATAAATAGAAGAATAGTCATTGACGTAGTAAGAATCAACAGGGAGTAGACCATTAACTACAGCCTCATTGTGACCATATGTT
>JAESUJ010000076.1 GCA_016763165.1 Candidatus Babeliales bacterium | reverse complement strand
CTTCAATATAGAATGTTACCAATGAACTAAATTCACTCACTGACCAGCTCGCTCTCAAATGAGCAAGACGCTGTCTCAGAGAGTGGATGTTTTTCACCGATGTCATATGTTTTACAAGCTCCGATAAGTAAACTTCTTTCCAACACTATATTTCCATTATACAGGAAAGCAATAAAATGCTCAAATTTGAACTGATCCTTATGAATCAAAAAAGCTGAATAAATCGGAAACTTTGTCTCCTTGCGACAACTATGGTTCCTGTTGCCCTGTGTGACGATTGTATAGTTACCACTCCTCTAACAGTTGCTTTTCGTCATAAATCAACCTGATTTTCCTTTTCAATTGCTATCACAGTGAATCAGGATATCAACTCAAGCCACCAACCGTAAACAAACTTGTCACGCATACTGCTGACCCTGTCTTCAGATACTCTCCCCCAAAGACTACATCACACATAGTTTCTTGATTTCAACAGACAAACCACCAGGAAATTGTAACTGGTATGACTATTGCACGAAACCCAGCAACTATCACTTTCACGCCATTATGACAAGGGGATAAGCAATGCAAGAATCAGCAACAGCAGGAGATACCAAAATATTCCGTAACACTAACTGGGACAAACAGCCCCCCTCCCTGATAAACCAACAACTGCAAACTGAAAAACTCCTCAGCCATGACGATGAGATGAAATATGCAAAAACAATTCGAGATAATTTTTGCATGATTATTCAGAGTGTTCAAGCCATAGAGTCACCATCACCCAAAGTGATTATTCTACAAGAAGCCATAACGGACTGGGAGAAAAAAGATACTCCCATAAAACCGGGAAAGCGTAGACTTGCTCTCATGCTGGAAACCCTGAGAGCAGTTTGCGACAGACAACCCGAGGACGAAGAGACCCGCATTCTCTGCTCACAGCTTGAAGTACTTGCCCGGGAAATCGAAGAAGCTAAAGACACACTTATCAATGCTAATCTGCGACTCGTCTGTTCCATTGCCAAACGGTACACTGACAGAGGGCTCAGCCTTGCCGATCTCATCCAGGAAGGATGCCTCGGATTAATGAGAGCAGTTTTTCGTTTTGACCATAATAGCGGAAAACGTTTTTCACCGGCATACATTGAAAATAAATTAAAATTTTCAGCCTATATCGCCGAAGCGGTCATTCTAGGCAATAAGCAAGATTATCTAACCGCGATAATTTGCATTCGTTTTCCAATTGTTTCTAAATGGGCAGAAAAAAACCGCATTAGTTTTACCACTTATACCGATTTATCGGCAAGAGAAGAAACCTATAATATACTGCGTGACGAGGTTGAAATCGTTAATAAAACATTGCCCGAAGCTCAAAAAATTAAAAAGTTTATTTTGCTCTACAAAGCACTAGATGCCGACGATGGCGAGCTAACCAGAACCTTAAAAGTTAGGCGTAAAGTCATTGCACAAAAATATGCAGACATCATCGAAACTCTATATTCAGATAGAAATGAAATAGACATCGATACTGTCATTCATTTCCAAGATGGTGGCAAACAACGCATTCAAACAACTGTAAAAGTTGAAAATATTTAAATAGGCCAAATATGGCACGCTCCAATAAGTTGGGTTAACCAATAGAGCAAGTTTTAAAGGGAGAATATATATGAACTGGGATCTGCTGTTCCAACTCCTCATAAATGGGGTAATTGTTGGGCTATTATATGGCGTAGTCGCCATGTGTTTTGTGCTTATTTACAAATCAACTCAAGTGGTTAACTTTGCCCAAGGCGAGTTTCTATTGCTCGGCGCATGGGTTTGTCTCTATTTTCTAGTAGAGTATGAGTTCCCATTCTGGTTAGGTTTCTTACTCACTATGGGCTTCATGGCAATATTCGGTATTGTCGTTCAAACGCTAATTTTACGGCCATTAATTGGCGAGCCCATCATTTCAATTATCATGGTAACCATTGGTTTTTCTACCTTTATGCAATCTCTAATGAATTGGGTTTTTGGCAATAGCGCAGTCAGATTCCCCCAAATATTCGAAGTAGAGGTGGTTAATATTGGCGGCCTAAATGTCGAAACCGCCTATCTAATGTCAATCACCATGTCGATAATCATTATGATTGTGTTTTTCGCATTCTTCCGTTATTCACGCTTTGGTTTAGCCATGCGTGCCACGGCCTATAATCAACAAATAGCTCAGTCTTTGGGCATATCTATCAAGCAGGTGTTTATGATGGCGTGGGCAATTTCAGCGGTGGTTTCAGCGGTTGCAGGCATTATTATTGGCATGGTTTCAGCAGTTTCAAACGCACTTGCTTTCATTGGCATTAAAGTATTCCCCGCAGTTATTGTGGGCGGGTTAGACAGTATTGTGGGCGGTGTATTTGGCGGCATCATCATTGGTGTGCTAGAGAACTTAGCCGAATTCGTAGATGGTCAATATCTACATTGGGGCAATATGTACCAAATCGCACCCTTCTACATTCTAATCATAATTTTAATGATTAAACCCTACGGTTTATTCGGCACTCCAGATATTGAAAGGGTTTAAAAATGGCTGGTATTTCTACACCGCGCCCATGTGGCGATTATAGAACAAGTTATAAGTCAGACATGACAATATTCCCAACAAGGGTTTCTCGTAATGTCGCAATATTTGGTGTTTTGCTTTTGGCATTATTTCCACTTGTTAATAATATAGCCCCGTTCATCGCTAACGATTATCATTTAAGTTTGATGATTCAAATCGGCTATTACAGCATCGCGGCTATCGGCCTTAATATTCTGGTCGGCTTTACTGGCCAAATTAGTTTAGGTCATGGTGCTTTCTTCGGTTTTGGTGCTATTTTCTCAGCATATCTTAACGAAACCACGGGCATTCCCGTGTTTTTCACCATTCCATTGGCAGGCGTTGCAACCGCCGCTGTTGGTTTGCTTTTCGGCATTCCTGCAGCAAGAATTAAAGGCCTATATTTAGCAATAGCCACCCTAGCATCACAGTTTATTCTAGAAGATTTTTACGCAAGAGCAGATTGGTTTTCAGGCGGCTCGTCAGGCATTGCAGCCAATTATGTCAATGTTTTTGGGCTAGAATTAGACGATGATAAGAAATATTATTATTTAGTATTATTCTGGTTAGTCATCGCCCTAATTGCGGGTGCTAACTTAATAAGGTCAAGAGACGGCAGGGCACTAGTTGCGGTCAGAGATCATTATCTTTCGGCCGAAGTAATGGGCATTAACCTTACTAAATATCGTATTCTATCATTCGGTATATCCAGCGCATTTGCAGGTGTCGGTGGCGCATTATATGGGCATTATCTGGGCTATGTCTCAGCTGAAGGCTTTACACTATTAGTTTCAATTTCATTTTTAGCGATGATAATTATCGGCGGGCTTGGTTCTATAATGGGCTCAGTTTTAGGCGCAAT
>JAESUJ010000075.1 GCA_016763165.1 Candidatus Babeliales bacterium | reverse complement strand
TCGTGAACAGTTCAAAAAAACATTGCTACAATTTTTGGAGCCTCATCAAGAAAAAATATGCGAAACATGCCAGACTCGTTTGACAAAAAACATACTCAGAATTTTTGACTGCAAAAGTATAGATTGTCAGAAAGTCTATGCTACGGCACCACGATTAACTGATTCTTTATCAGAAGATTCTGAAGAGTCCTGGAATAAAGTTCAATCATTGCTCAAAGAACTACAGATTTCATTTCTGATCAATCCTTCATTAGTCCGTGGCCTCGATTATTACAGCGGCATTGTTTTTGAATTCAGTTCAGACCATCTAGGCGCACAGAGTGCTTTCTGTGGTGGTGGACGATACGAACTTAGTTCACAACTTGATGGCCCTGAAGTGCCATCGATGGGCGCTGCAATTGGAATAGGCCGTCTTTTAATGATTCAAGAAGCTGAAGAGAAAGTACTTTGTGTAGAAAAAAAAGAGCTTATTGCTGTCTTGCCACTGAGCAAAGAACAGCATGAAGCAGCCATGAATATTTACACGCAACTGATTGATGCAAATATAAAAACAGAACTTATTCTCAATAAAAAATCAATTAAGTCTCTGTTTAAAAAAGCAGACGCCTTGCAAGCCCATTCTGTTGTTATCATCGGTGAAGACGAGGTTACAGCCCACTTGTATGTTTTAAAAAACATGAAGACGGGTAATCAAAAAACATACTCGATCAACGATCTCATCTTAGCGATTAAAGAGTAATCCTTTGTCCCATGATTTTGCAGCACAGCCGATTAAAAATGGAACTGAAGCTACTCTTGCTATATTTTTATAATATTTTTTTGGTGATGAGAAAATGATCTTAAAATATTCTGCTGTCGATACTTTCTTCTTTTGATCATTCTTTTTTGCAGATTGTTCTTCAACAATAGCTTTTTCTTGATCTACTTCATCATCAATTGCTTCAAAATTATCAATATCCTGATGCAATCGATGTAACCGACAAGCTGCCGCAGCCATCCAGAAACATGGCTCTGCTTTTTTAACAAGACTTGCTCCACTAAAAGTTGTTTGTGTTACTTTTAATTTGTTTTTAATCTCTTTGTTTTTATATGTTTCATACCCACTATTATTTTCAAAATATTTTGGATATTTTTCTTTTATTTTTGTTTCAAGTGCTTGCAAATCTAATACATCTTCTTGACCATTTTGTTTCTGTTCCAACTGATATCGAACATAATTACAAGAGTCCTGAGAAACTTCAGAACCACACTCAATAGCTTTTTCTATATTTTCAAAATTCGAAGAGAAGCACTTTCCATCAGCAAATAAGTTTGCATCTTTTTTATGCAAGGCCTTAAGTAAGTTTGAACAATCAATGTCACTTAAAAAACAACAACTTATAGCATATTTAAAAGTCTTTTCTTTTGATTTTAAATCTTTCTCACTTGTCAAACAGAGAGACATTTCATCTATTAAGTGCTTACAAAGAGGAAGCGTATTAATGTTGTTTAAACAATGCTCCTTAACAGCATATATGAATGGTACTACAGTAGCAGATTGCATACAAGAACCATCTAAATACTGGTGATCAATTAACTTATTTAATAATTCTTTCTTTCTCTGGTCATCATCGTCATATTTGCCAAGAATGTCTTTAACCCTAACTTCATCATTACTTTTTATAGCACTAACTAATTGATCTTTATCATCTTCATATCCACTTATATCTTCAAGATATTCTGGGTGTTTTTCTTCAATCATTTGAACAAGTTGTTTTAACTCTTCAGTCTGTAACAAATGATCTGTCTCACTGATACGTCGCAAATCATGATAACATTTTTGAGAAGTCCCCCCACCTAAAGATATAACTTTTTGCATATTCAGAGTCTTATGCACAAATAAAAATTCAAACTCTCTATCAAACAATGATGGATCTTTTTTATGCAAACACTCAAGCAACTCCGAACAGTCATACCCTGCAACCATAGCACGATCAACTGCTACTGTAAGTTGCTCGTCTTCTTTTTCAATTTCATTTATCAAATACTTACAAAGAGGAAACTCAGCCCCATTGCTACTACCAACCAGATAATCTAATAATGCTTCTTCATAACCATTCTTCGTAATAGTAAGTCCTAAAAACTCATTTTTAACTTCTTGACTACATCTACCAAGAATTTCTTTAACCCTAACTTCATCATTATTTCTTATAGCTTCAACAAATAAGATAGAATCTAATGCCTTCCATGATGTGAATAAGTTGCCATCTTCATCTTTCAACTCTTGATCATGAATCAAGTTCATCAAACTCACAAAAAGTCCGTTGAGATAATTATTAGATTGACTCTCTATTAAGTCACCAAGCTTGGCATATTCTTTTTTTTTAACTGAGCGCCTTCTTTCAAAAATGCTTGAACATTCTTTAAGCTATTTTCTTCATCACACAAATAATCTTTATCACCAGAATTTAGCTTAAAAATAGAAGTATTAAAAAGCATTTCGAGAGGAGTAAAGCCATCCAGAGTCCTTTCATTAATCAAACTTGCATCTTTTTCATTAATTAAAGGAATCAACGTAGACATCTCTACTCTTTTTGTTGCTAATTTATGGAGTATATTATGCGCTTTACTTAAAGGATTTCTTTGAGTAACATCAGCACCTTGTTGAACTAAATGGATCAAAAAGAAAACTTCGCTTAATTGCAAATCTGTCTTTGTTGCAACATACCAGAGAGGTGTTGCCTTTATTAGGTTTTCACCAATTTTTATTCCTATTGATATCTGAACTTCTAGCAACTGTTGTTTATGATCTGCATCAGCTTCATATCTTTTAAAAATACCCATAGCTTCAGTATATTTTCTGTTTATTATGCAATCAACATATGCATCTAGATCTTGTTGGAAATCTGTCGCAGCATGCAGAAATCCTGCTGAACTCATCAAAATAAATAGTAATAATTTTTTCATCATTGATCCTTAATTTTTAAATCCGTAAACAAGTCCAGCCAGACTACAGCACAATGCTGCAATATCATCAGCATGTTTCTTTGGATCTGCTGTAACTGATTTGTAGTATCGAATAAATAGATTTTTCTTTGGCTCTTTCTTATCTTTCTTCTTTATATCTTTGTTTTCATCCTGTTCTTTTTCAAAATCCTTCTGTTCTTTTTTTGAAAACTTAGAAACTTTCCATCCAAAGTAGAGAGCAGTTATAGATGAAAGACCAAGTGAAATCGCTTTACTTGATACTTGCTTGTTCCCAGGAGATTTCTGAATAAATTCGTTATCATTATTTTGAGACTGATGTTGGTTAATAATGTCTGCTACCTTGCCCTTATCTCCTTCACTCACTGGAGCACCTTTATCACGAAATGCCTGGATGTTTGCAGGATGTAGAATATGAGGAAATATTGCTAATAAGAATGACAGTAAAGGTTCATCACCTATTTTTGTCCCAACTAAATCTATTCTTTGTTCACAAAACCAGGTAATAAGCTGAAAAACATCATCGTTTCGTTGCATCACATAATACAAAAGCCCTTGATCGGAACCTTCTTTCTCTACAGAGAAACCGTTGTCTATCAGATACTTAAATATCTCAATATCTTCATTCAATAAAACATCGTCGAAAACTAAAAAACTTAAAAGAAATCTTTCTTCATTAGAATACAGTCCCTTACCAACTTTCTTCATTTCCTTCAATGCGCCTTTTTCATCTTTCGTAGCTAGATCAGAAATCGATTGCATTCTTTCAAGATTTTTACTTTCAACCGCATCGACAAATTCATTTTTTAATGCTTGATCAGAATCTTCTTTCAAGTTACAAGGATCTTCTATCTCTACCTCTCCAGAATCAGATCCCGCTTTAATATCAAAATCACCACGTAAAAAACCATCAATAGACCAATCTCCATCCTCAAAATCTTCACTCTTTACTAACTTTTCATGAGGACTTCCTTCCTCATCTTTCAACTGATTCTCATGAATATATTTGATAATTGTTTTAAAATCGTTTTGTAAAAATCTATTCTCAGCATTTTCTATGTCAATTTCTCTTGCAAAATTACAGATGCTCCTATAATCATGTTCTGTCACCTGAGTACCTGCCTTAATCAAGGCATATAAATTCCAAGGGCTTGCGATCACAGGCTGTTGAATAAAACATGCAGACAATGCTGTTTCCCCTTTTTTCTCACCTAAAATATTTTTGAGATCTGGATCTTTTAAAACCACTGAATTGATACATGAAGAAAAATCTTCTTTACTTCCAGCGATCCAGTGTAAAATAGTACCACCCTTACATTTTTCTGTAAGATCAACACCTTGACTCACTAAATATGTAAAAATCTCTCTATTTTGAATATGATTATTTTGAGTATCCTCTTCATCAGACCGCAACTGAAAAGCAACATAAAATATCAATGGCAATTCTTCTTGACCTGCAAAGAATTTCATATTTAAAAGAGACTGTTTAATCTCTTCATTATTTTTGTTCTCTTCAAATAGCAACTTAACTAATTTAGGATCACTGCAAACTATTCCATTTCTAAAAGCCTCTTCTAAAGATCCATAATCTTGAATTATTGCATCATACTCAGATAAACACTCAGGAAATTCTTCACCTTGATTAAATACACTATCTTCTTCTTCATCATCTCGATCTTCTTCTTCACCTACTTGTGTGTAACCTAAACGTTTCTTTTCAATTAAAGAGATGACTTCTTTCCATTCGCCTTTTTCATTAGGAAGTGACTTAATATAATCAAGATCATCGGGGCTTACGTCAGCACCATGATCAATAAGTTTTTTAATGTTATAAAGATTTTTATTATGCATAGAAAGCGCCCTATGCAAAGGTGTTTCATTAATTTTTCTATTTTCAATACTGATTGTTCTATTTACAATATTTTCTTCAATTTCAACTTTACATAAATAACCAATCAGATCTGAAACATCACTTTTCTGCTCAACAAGCGTATGAAGCAGATCATCATCTATAGAAAAATCTTGATCAATCAGATATTTAAATATAGGTAGGTCACCATTAGAAAGATCACTCAAATGTGCAATACAACTTAAAAGATACTTATCTTTATTATCTTCTGCACAAAAATACATCTCGTTACGCAATTGAAGTTGTGTTTCTTTGTTGACCATCGCTTCAAAAAAAGTTATTACATCCGAGATATCCCCACCTATAACTTTGTTCGATAAAACGCGATCATAGAATTCTTTTTTTAATGATGAAAAGCCTTCTTCAAGCTCTTGATCGGTTTCTTCTTGCACAGCAGCTTCAACCTCTGCAGCACTCAAAGTACTTACCGTATTAATCGATAAAAGTCCAAACAGAACAACGTACAGTATTTTTTTTTTAATCATCATTACCTCATCAATATTAAAAATATTAAATAAAATTTGTTACTCCCTATCAGGATATCAGAAAGAAACAGTTTTACAAACTGCATTATCGACTAAATCGACCTTTTTCAATGTTTTTTGATATTTATTTCAATCCAGATAGAATAAATAGAATTATA
>JAESUJ010000074.1 GCA_016763165.1 Candidatus Babeliales bacterium | reverse complement strand
TGTTGTAGTTGAAGATGGATTGTATGTTTGAGTGAAGATATCCCCAAAAGCATTGAAGAAATTGAGGATATCATGAACTCTTCTGAAAGAGAGGCGTGCGAGCATGTATGAGATGACTAAAGAAAAAGAAACGCGATTTGTTGTTGTAACAGGTGGGGTTTGTTCATCAATTGGTAAAGGCATTTTGGTTTCGTCTTTAGGCATTTTGTTGAAAAGTGCAGGTTATTCGATTTCGGTTGTTAAATGGGATCCATACTTAAATGTTGATTCAGGAACGATGTCTCCGTTGGAACATGGTGAGGTATTTGTTACTGATGATGGTGGTGAGACTGATCTTGATTTAGGTCATTACGAAAGATTTTTAGATGTTTCATTGGATAAAAGTTCTTCTTTGACTTCAGGAAAATTATTTAACGAAATTTTAAGAAAAGAGCGTGCTGGCGCTTTTTTAGGTCGGTGCATCCAGCTTGTTCCTCATGCTGTTGATATGATTAAGCAGTATCTTTTTTCTCTAGCTTCAAGTAAACAGGCAGATGTTGTTTTAATTGAAATAGGTGGAACTGTTGGTGATATTGAGGGTGAAGTTTTTTTAGAAACAATACGACAATTAAAACGAGAACTTCCAGTAGGAATGATGACATTGTGTCATTTGAGTTATGTTCCATATTTAGGGTGGGCTAACGAGGTGAAAACGAAACCAACCCAACATAGTGTGATGTTGATGAAAAAAGCTGGCATTATTCCGGATGCATTGTTTCTGAGGACAGATTTTGATGTGAGTGATGCAATAAAATCAAAGGTTTCTCTGTTTTGTGATGTCGATAAAGAGGCTGTTTTTCAACTTAAAACATATCCAATTATTTACAAAGTATTTGATTCATTGAATGAGCAGGGCGTTGGAGAAGTAGTACAAAAACTTATGGGAATTCAGTCACCTAAAAAAGCTAATTTATCTGAGTGGAATGCATTAATAGATTTAATTCAAGATGCAGAAAAAGAGGTTCGCATTGGTATTATTGTTAAATATCATGGGAGTAATGATCCATATATTAGTGTTATTGAAGCGATGAAGTCAGCTTCATATGCAGTTAAAGTGCGGCTTGTTATTGAATATATAGAGGCTGAATCATTGGAAAATGGTGATAAAAAGGCATTAGATATTTTGCATGCTGTTGATGGAATTATAGTTCCTGGAGGTTTTGATAAAAGAGGATTTGAAGGAAAAGTTGTTGCAACTAAGTGGGCTCGAAATAATAAGAAACCTTTTTTAGGACTCTGTTTAGGTATGCAAGTGATGCTTGTTGAAGCGGCGCGTTCGCTTTGTAATTTCAAAGGAGCATCAAGTACGGAAATTGATCCAACAACTGAGTATCCAATTGTTTCAATGCTTGATGAACAGCAAGTTGTTCGAGTTAAGGGTGCATCAATGCGCTTGGGTGCATATAAGTGCACTGTTGTGTCAGGAACTCGTGCGTATGATGCGTATCAAAAAAATATTGTACAAGAAAGACATCGGCATAGATACGAATTTAATAATCTGTATCGTAAGAGTTTAGAAGCAGCTGGTGTTCAATTTTCAGGTTTTTATGAAAAGCATGATTTAGTTGAAATATCTGAGATAAAAGATCATCCATTTATGATTGGTGTACAGTTTCATCCTGAGTTCTTATCTCGACCATTGAAGCCACACCCACTTTTCTTAGAGTTCTTTAAAACAGTTGTTGCTCAAAAGAAGTGAAATTTTAATTTGACCAATATTAGATTATTATATAGTATAATATATAGTTTTCACAGGCTACCCCGTTGTCTGTGGTCAAATTAAAATCGTTGTTTTTAATAAAAAATTAATAGAAAAAGGCTTTCAATCATGGATATGAACAAGGCATTTGTTTTAAAAAATGAACAAAGAGATCCTAAATGGATCATTATTGATATTAAGGATCAAATACTTGGTCGGGTATCAACTCGTATAGCAGATATCTTACGGGGTCGTCATAAACCTGAATATACACCTCATACCGATACTGGTGATTATGTTGTAGTTATTAACTGTGATAAAGTTAAGTTAACAGGTAAGAAATGGTCTGATAAAATCTACAAAAGTTACTCAGGGTATCGTAGTGGATTGAAAGAGAGAACAGCTCGAGAAGTTTTCACAAAAAATCCAGCATTTTTAGTTGAATCAGCTGTTCGTGGAATGTTGCCAAAAAGCAAGATGGGACGAGCAATGTATAAGAAGCTTCGTGTTTATGTTGGTGATAAACATCCTCATACTGCACAAGTATAATTCTTTTTAAAAAAAAATTAAAAGCCGGCATGAAAGTGTCGGCTTTTTTTGTTGAGAAGGGAGTTTCGTATGTTGCAGAAAACAATATTGGAGAAAGTTTTCTTTGAAGGTGTCGGCATTCATTCCGGCAAGAACGAAAAAATATATTGTTATCCAGCACCAGCAAATCATGGCATTGTTTTCGAACATTGCATGACAAAGATTCGTTTTGTTGTTGGTGATTCCGTTCCTATAGAAACAGATTGTGCCACGGTTTTTGATCAGAAAACATGGCGACTAAGCACAGTAGAGCATCTTTTAGCTGCATGTGCAGGGTTGGGCATCGATAATTTGATGGTATGCGTTGAGGGTGGTGAAATTCCTATCCTTGATGGTAGTTCTTTACTCTTCATTAATAAATTTTTAGAAGTTGGGTTGAAAACATTAGGAACAAGCGTGCGTTATATACGTATTCTTGATGATGTTTCAATACAGCAGGGTGATCGATCTATAGAATTGAAACCGTATGATAAGGGTATTTCTTTTTCAGTTTCTATGACGAGACCAGATTTTTTAAAAAACGAGTCATATTCCGTATCTTTAAACTATGAAGATCAAGATTCTTTTTGCAGAGATATTCTACCAGCACGTACCTTTGGAGATTTTAATCAATGGGACTACTTAAAAGAAAATGGTCTTGCATTAGGAGCTAGTTTAGATAATGCCATTGTTTTTAAAGATGGTAGATGGATACAGGAACTACAATGGGAGAATGAACCGATCAGACACAAAGTCTTAGATATTTATGGCGATATGTTTTTACTAGGAGGGTTTTTATGTGCCAAAATAAAGGCATGCAATTCTGGACATGCCCTTCATCGAAAACTTATTTTATATTTAAAACAGAATCCATCTTTGTGGGAAACGTTTTAAATTAAGTAAAAAATATACGAAGTAGATCAAAAAATGTTAGGTACAAAGCAAGACTGATAAAGAGGGCAAATGATCCTAGATTAATTGCTATTTTAAACGTATCAGGAAGTTCTCTTCTGATGATCCATTCAATTGTTACAAAAAGGATTTGGCCTCCATCAAGGGCTCCAAGAGGAAGGAAGTTGAGTACTGCAAGGTTTATGCTGATAAATGAAAGAAATAAGAGTAAGGATTTAAATCCTTGTTGTGCCATTTTGAATGATTCACTAAAAATCATAACTGGGCCACCAGCATTTTTTAAACTTCTTTGGGTAAACATAGACTTAATTGCGAAGGCAGTTCCAAGCATCGTCTCTTTTGTTGTTTGAGATGCACTCTTTATTGCTTCAACAAAGCTCATTTTTTGTTCAGATATACTAAATGCAAGTGGTGAGTATTGTATGCCGATTCGAGGAGCATTGTTTGCAGCAGGAACGTTTATAGTTATCCGTTTATGCTTATTATTTCGTGTTACATCAGCTATTATTTTTTTTTCTGTAGGGGGTAGTAATTTATTGAGCGAAAAGTTCTTTATTGATGAAAATTTTTGATTGTCAATCGCTGTGATTATATCACCTTTAAGAAGTTTTGCTTTGTCAGCAGGTGTGTTTTTGATGACTTCATTGATGACAATGCTTTCGACAAGCATTGTCGGTTTTCCATGCGCAAATACAGCAAAATAAATTAAGAATGAAGTGATGACATTAAAAGTAATGCCTCCGAGCATAACAAAAAGTTTTTGCCAATAGGGTTTATCATTGAAGTAAGATCCGTATGGAAGAGCTGGTGCGTCAGGTTCTGGTTTTGTTGCGATTTCAACATATCCACCGATAGGAAGTAATGAAAGGCAAAGGTTTGTATCAAATATTTTTTTTTGAAATATTACTGGTCCCATTCCAATAGAAAAAGTTGGAGTCGCTATTCCAAAAAGTTTTGCAAATAGAAAATGACCAAATTCATGAATGGTGATAAGAAGTCCGAATCCAATAAAAACAACGCCGAGTAATAAGCCATTATGTATGAGGTTGTAAAAAGTGTTTAAAAGGTCAATCATGATACTTTTCCTTCTTCTTATAATTAAAAAATAACCTAATTAAGGGGCAATGTAACAAAAAATATATCATGATGGGGTGGCTAAGTCTATACTTATTTCTTTTCATAAATATATGCATTGGATCGAGTGAAAAGTTTTATAAAGGGGGTTCTTATAGGGGGTTGTCCGGGACTTTTTTAAGGTTTGTCTTTTTTTTTCTTGAGAAAATTGGCAAAAAATGTAGAATGAAAGGTGGCTTTTTGTGCTTAAATGGAAAAGTGAGGATAAAAAGAAGAATAGT
>JAESUJ010000073.1 GCA_016763165.1 Candidatus Babeliales bacterium | reverse complement strand
TCTGATAGTTTATACCACGATGTCTTGCAGCTGATCGTGGAAATGACTGCTGCCTGCTAGAGACGTTTGTATCCGAAGATGGATACAAAATAAACGATATCACTATTGTACATCCCACCCGCTGAGAGAAAGCACAGTCTTTCCAGAAAATCTGAAGGCGATCATCTCCAAATCCTTGGACGGTCTGGTCATGAGGATGTCCAGCTTCTTGCTTTCCCACAGGCCGGGCGGAGAGGGGATAACCGCGTTGCGCTGTTTGTCCCCGCACAGTATCTTAGTCGCGAGACACGTGTGGTCGCCCTCTGCTTCGTACAAGAAAACCAACAGCGTAGTTTTGGTATTGATTTCTATCCTAACCGGAGTCGACAGGTCAACCTCCATTGTCGTTTGTGGGAGATCCGGGATGCTCTTTGTTCGTCGTGTTACGTCTGCAGCAGCCCCTCGTATTTCATCATGGCGGTCCGGAACGCCTCTGAATATTCCGAGGCGGTCATCAGGGGGTCGTCCGGGTGCTCGGGATCTTCGTTGCCGATGTATTCCCTGCGCATCTGCTCCAGCTCCACGCTGCCTATGACCGCAGCATACAGCTTTCTGAGCTCCGCGTGGGAATCGTCTATCATGCTCAGACCCCTGCCCAGACCCTCCAGCTGCTCCAGCAGAAGACCCTGCCCATCTTCGTCGTGTTCCATGATCTTGCGACGGAGGATGTGCTGCATTTTGGCGTAAATCTCGGTTTCGCAGGATATGGTCAGGGCGAACCCGGATATGCCGCTCAGAGCGTTGACTATCCGCAGAGAGTGTCCGGAAGCGCACGTATCCGTGCTCCCCCGAAGGCCCTCCGCGAGCAGGGACGGGGACGACGGGTCTTCCTGCGCCAGCCTTCCGAGGACCATGCACGCCAGACGCGTGACCTCCACACGCTTCCCGCCCAGCACGTATCCCCTTTCTTCCTCCAGCTCCCGTATGGCCTGGGCCACGGACGCGTCCATGGCGAGGAGCTGGGCCTTGGTATCGTTCCAGCTCGGAGTGTTGGAGGGCGTGGACCACAGCAGCAGTTTGTCCACGTTCTCGCGGAAGGATTTTTCCATGGATTTTTCGTGGACGTTCTGCGAAAATCCGTAGATACCGCGCCAGGCGCACCCCAGCGCGGATATCCTGGTCCGGACAGCGTCTTCCATGGCCGCGTCCCGGATCCACTTGGAAAAGGTGAGCAGGGCATCCAGCGCGTCGCCCATCCAGTTTTCATCTCCGCCGAAGTTCCCTCCCTCTATTTCCCTCTCAATATCCAGAGATATCCCCAGGGCCACCTGCGCAACCACGCACGCTTCCCCACCACCGCAGCAGCACCCGGTGCTGGCGGGAGAATGTTTGTGCGCGGCGGGATAGTCGCACACTCTGCACAGCAGACCCAGAGCGCGCATAGGCAAGCGCGCCCACGCGTTTTCCCCGACTCCGCGTCTTTCGGATATGGACCGCAGACCCTGCGCGACCAGTCTGATCCCGGTCTTCGACTCCGCGCAGGAATCCAGAATGGAGCACGCGGCCTGGTAGCGGATCCTGTCCGAATACAGCGCGCTGTCTTCCATGAGAGGCGACATCCCCTCCAGCAGAGCCCGCGCAACCGTCGCGTCACGCAGTCTGCTGGCACAGCCGACCATGCTGGCGCAGATGCCCAGACCAAGTTCGGACGAGAGGGTTTTGGTCGTAGAAGATTGCAGCGTGTACCAGCACGCGCGGGCCACGACGTCCGGGTCGTCCGATATCCCGAAGTTTGTCTTCGGGTCGGAATGCTCTCTGGACCCGGCGGCCTTCTCCATGTCGCCGGTCATGAGCAAAAGCCCGGAAAGGTCGGGACCCGCGCCCTCGCGGTGCTCCGGGCTTCTGCTCCTCCCGCATTTTCCGTTGCACCAGGCGAAGGAAGGGATATGTTCCATGTATTCTTCGCAGACCTCGGAACAGCCGTCCGGCCTGCGGATCTGGAGATCCCCCCTCAGGTGCTCCGCTTCTTTGTCGTCCGTTGTTTCCTGGCGCAGATCCTCCGCGCAGTCCGCGTCTCCGTGCGTCAGGTCGCACCACGACTGCACTATCTGCACCACGGCCGCCTTGTCCGTGCAGGGGATGGAAGGTTCCGCCAGACACCCCAGGATGCCCTCCACCAGTTCTTCCCCCCTGTTGTCCACCAGGTCGTCCGCTTTGGCTATGAAGTGGTCTCTGCCGAGCACCACTCCGTCCTTTCCCGCGTAGCGCTCCAGGATATCGCGCCGAACCAGGGAACCCAGGTGGTGCTGCATCTTTATGCTCTCGGTCCGGAGTTCTAATATGACCGCGCGCGCGCAACTCAAAGACCAGCGGTCCGGAGAACAAAACGCGCGTTATGTCCACCTGCTCCCACCCGACCGAGATTTCTCCGGGGAGTTCCTGCAGCGCCTGTCTGCGCGTGTGCGTCGGAGACCACTGCGTCCTGCTTTCTCCCTCCGCCACCGGACCCAAATCCAGATACAGGAAGCGCACCCCGCTGCACGAGGAGATAGCCAGATACTACGAAGACCCCTACATGCAAAAAACGGAAAACAAGGGCGGCTTCTCCATCTACGCGGTGCGCGTTTCCTGTCTCACGGTCTGCGACGGGGAGAAATACATAATCGCGATTGTGCCCCGGGACCCCGCCCCGGACGGCGCGAGGTACAGACTCAGCGAACTCGTCTGGGTCAGCTTCCAGACACAGTACCTTCCGGAGGGGAGGTACTCCGTGGCGCAGATCAGACTCGAGCCGAAGACCAGGGAGTGGATCGCGGACCGCTGCGCCGCCATAGTCCAGCCCATATCCGCGGCCGGGCGGAATATGGGGAAGACCTGGTACAGCGCGGATCCTCCGCAGGCGACCCCCATAGGATGGTGGATCAACAGAATCGAGGTGGAGCACAAGCACAAGAATAGCGCGTTCGAACTCCCGGATACGTCCACTCTCTATCTGGCCCTGAACATGTTCCGCACCACCATCATACTGAGGGGGGTGGAATGCAAGGCCCCGGAAAACGACACTCGCGTAGCCGCGCCGAACGTGGACTCCACGAACAGACGACACCGCGCGGGGAAGAAGAACGCGGGCAGGTTGGTGTCCGCCAACATCGTGTCACATCTGCCCGAACCAGATACGGGCAGATTCTAGACGCGCGCGCGCTCAAAATGATACCCCAGACCGGACGATGCGGTGTGCAGGTCACAGAACGCGGAGCATGTTGGATTTATCTTCTGCGCCTCCGAGTATCAGAGCGTGGATTCTGGAAAACTGGCGCTGTCCGGGAAACCCAAAGGCGTCCCAGCCGGTCATAGACATGCATGCGCTACATGCGCTGCTTGCCGATGCGTCGGAGCAGGGAAATTCGCGAGTGTGCAATTTCCTCGTGCTGGAAATCGGTACCGTGCAGCCTTCGGGTTTTACGCAGATCGTGTACCGGCACGTGGCGTACACCGGTCGTATGGACATTCTCCGGAATCTAGTGGAGAACAATTTTGCGCAGGGAATTTCCGCGTGCGGTACGGTGGTGTGCGAGTACGCCGCCAAGGGCAACAATTTTGAGATGCTCAAATATCTGCGCGCGGCCGGATGTCCGTGGGATGTCCGCACGTGCATGTTCGCGGCGGGCAACGGACATCTGGAAATGCTGAAGTGGGCCATGGCGGAGGGGTGCGCGTACGAGATGGAAGATTTCTCTCCGCGCATCATCTCCAGACTGTGCTCCGATGGCGTGTTTCCCGGGGGCATGTGTTTGGTCCGGAGATGCAAGACGCAGTACAAGACGCACTGCGAAGGCCTCTGCAGAGACCACAGACTTCTGGTGAAGTCCCTTATCTTGGACGGAGTGTCGTCTTCGTGCGTGGATACCGCCGAGTATATAACAGACCTGGTCTGCCAGACCTAGTGCGTGCGCGCAGTATGTATGAGTTAGCTCTCATACATACCTTATTTTCGCAGAGCGCATCTTGTCGCCGCCAGTACCGCCAGCGCCACCAATACCACCGCAGCCACTATTATCAGAAAGGGGGGGGAGGGACAGCCCGCAGACCACACCGCGGAATCCATCCTGCCCAGGGCTTTCGCTATGCCGGGCATTCCGTGCCGCCATATGTACGACGGCGCCTTTCCTCCGAGAACCAGGGAGGACGCCAGTTTTCCGGATTCCGCGGCCCCCTCCATGCTCCACAGGTCCATGGTAGTCTTGGTGTGCGCGCCGCACTGCACGAACCCGAAAATACCCGTGTCCTGGAGGGGTCTGTGCAGATGGGTTTCGCACGTGGTGACCCACTTGGAATCGGTGGAGTGCAGCACCTGGTCCGCGGGGATGGTGTCCGACCTCACGCTGCGTCTGGTCTTCCCGGAGTCCGACGCGGCGGGCAGAGACGGGGTGGGCAAATCCACGGGCCGCCCCTTCTGCCACTCGTACCAGATTTCGACGTCCAGGATATCGGACTGGTCCAGATTCCCGCCGGTCAGATTCCGGATCCCGGCGCACTCCAGAATCTGCCACACCAGCTCCTTCTTCAGCTCCTCGATGCTGCACTCCACCGCAGTTTTTCCGAAGAGCGGGCCCAGCGTGTCCGTGCAGCTGCACGCCGTGCCCGTCCACAGGGACATGATCCCGCGTTCCTTCATCCTGGCGTTTACTTCGGGATGCGGACCCTCGGCCCAAAATCTGACCTGGGGACATATGGTCAGGTTGTAGGCAGAATCGGGAAGAGCCATGACGGACGTGTCGGACGGAAACGGAATGGCCCTGGCCCAGGAAACGCGGAAGCTGATCTGGGAGTTGGGCCCCTCGCGCGTGAGAGGCCACAGCTTGCGCAGCTCGGAGGTGAGCCGCAGACCTCCGAGCATGCGCTTCGCGGAGAAGGGAGACACGGCCATGACCAGCCGCTCGCGTTTCTCCGGAGAAACGGAGATACTGCGCCGCCGGTCCTCGTCTGTCTTCTCCGCGGTTCCGGACTCCACGGTCACCACCAGACGTCCGGAGTCCTCCACTCTGATATCGACGACTTCTTCTTCGAATTCAAATTTCACCCCTCTTTTTCTCAGGCTTTCCACCCACGGGTCTATCCAAGATGTGCTCGTCGGGGAACTGGTGGTCACCCACGCGTCTCTGGGGGTGAACACGTCCACCTTCTCTCCCCAGGAAACCTGGTACGCCGGCTCCAGAGTGGCGGCGATGTATTTTCCGAAGTGGTACTCCGACGTCCTGAACATGTCCAGACCCAGTCCCGGACCCAGCATGCCCAGCACCCTGTCCACGCCCCCCTCGGACAGGCGGTGTTTTATTCCGTCCAGGAAGTTTTTTGACGCCAGCTCGGCCTGCCTCTCCGGACAGGCGGAGAGAACCCTGGCTATCTTGAAGCCCAGAATCAATTTGTCGCGCACCGTGAGCTGCTTCGCGTCGGCCTTTCCCGCATTTTTGGGCAGGTGGAACCGGAGGGGTTTTGAGAAGGCGTCTTCTATGCCCTCGACGAGACGAACCGAGTCGAAGAAATTCCTGTAGAATGGTGCATAGCCCCTCCAAGAATGCTCCGTGTAGAACCCTCCGGATTCATCAAATTCAGACCTGGCGAATCCCCCAGGGATTCGTCTTGATTCCAGTATGGTTATGTCCGGGTGCGGGTCGTCCCGTAAAAGTTGCTCCGCGCACGCCAGACCGGACACCCCGGCTCCGATAACAAGTACGCGCATGTTTCCTTTCTATACTCGGAGAAAGCTTTGGGAGTCGGGATTTCTGCACATCCACCCAGCCAAAGATCTACTCGGCTATACGCCAAAGAGTCCTCCATGGAATACCTGGTTTTTGACAGCACCCGTCGCAACAGGCAGGAATACCCGGATCCCGGAGATTTCCGGGTGTTTCTGGAATCCAGTTCGTCCAACACGGGAGTTGCCTCCGGACTCACCCAGAGCGGCGCCACCGGGCCGTCTTCCGTTCTCGCTTCCATAGAGCTTCCTCTGGAAAGACGCGTAGGCATCCAGGATTACTACGCAGCCTGGAGCATTTGCATCCAGTCCCAGACCAGATCCGCTGTCTCGTACAACCCCACGACCAACACCATAACTCTGGATGTGCCCTTTGTGGGCATAGCGGTCGCGAACGTGCCCTTCCGCATGTCCGGAAGATCCGGAGTGAACATCCTGGACCCCGTAATAGGCGCCATCCCCTACGCAAGCGGAACTACCACCGCGGCCGCAGCGGGAACGGTCATCCCCCTCGGAATCACGGGCAGCACACAAGATAATTTTTATATCCAGTCCGTGCTGGAAATCGGCGGGGAATACCGCACCATCCTGCTCTACGACGGGACCGCCCAGACGGCCACCGTGAACGCGGCGTTCACGGTGGCCGTAGCCACACAGCCCTGGATGGTGAGGTTTGAACTTCCCCAGTCCACGGGAGCTCTGACCGCGGTATCCAGCGTAAGGGCCGTGTCCCTGTCCGCGACCACCCCGACGGGACTGCTGAACAACGACAACTCGGTGCACTACGTGCGCATGACGTCCGGCGCGGCGGCGGGGCAGCTGGCCCAGATCCAGGGGTACACCGGGTCCCCCGCGTTCGTCGTGAGCCTTCTCACGGGCATCACCACGCTCCCCGCCATAGCCGACACCTACGAGATACTCGGACTGACGAAGGACAACGCCCGGTCCCTGGACTACAGAGGAAGCCAGGCCGCCCAGAGCCAGGCCGTGTGCTACGATGTGGAGCTCGTCCACGTATCCCTCCCCAACAAGGTGCTGTTCTCCGGGACCGGGGGTCTGATCACCACCAAGCCCCACGTGGTGGTGGAGCTGGAGGCCAGCAACAGTTCCACCACGGGGACCCTGTACAGCAACTCCCCCGAATACAGCAACCTGGGTTTGAAGTGGGTGGTGCCCGTGGACGACTACACCAACACCACGGAGTTCGTGAGGCTCCACGGAATTAACATGACCCAGAAGGTGAAATTCAAGCCCACCAGAAATTCCTTCAGGGTCACGGTGCGGCTTCCCGGGGGCGCGGTGGTCAAGTACGAGCCGGATACGGTGGCTCCCTTCCCCCCCAACCCGGATCTGCAGATCACCGCGGTATTCTCGTTTGCCCTGAGCAGGTGAGTAAAATGATTGCGCTCGTTCTATATAAGGGTTGTTCGGGTTAAGGATAGAACACCCCGTCCATTATGGCTCAAACGACCATGACTCGATTCTGGAAAGGTCTGGACGGCAAAATGGTGGCTTCGCTGCCATTTCCCCCCGCGCGGACCAAGAAGAGTTCTAAAAGAGCGCGCGTGAAGAACCTGCGCTCCGGAGGGGAATTTTACATAGTCACGAACATAGTGTCCATGCCGTGGAAGGTGGATCTGGAGATGCTGTTCAACGGCATCCAGGTCCTGGACGATCCCCGCATACGCACCATGTCCAAGAAGAAACTCAAGAACACGTACATGCACCGCATCCCGGAGGGTTCCGTGCTGTACGTCACGCTGCCCCCCGAAAGCTACAAATGCAGCTACGGCAGGCAGGCCAAGTACTTCCAGAACATGAGCACCATCGAGATCAAGATGGACGGCAATCTGTGCAGCATCAAGATTCCCTCCACCGGCGATATCCAGATCACGGGCTGCATGGATTCCGCGCAGGCTCTGCGCGTGGTGTCCAGATTCAGGGAGCTGGTGTTCGCGGTGCCGGGCTGCGCGGACTACCGCGGACTGAAGGACCACCGCTTCGTGTGTCAGAACGTGATGAACAACTCCAAGAGCGTGATCCCCTTCAAGATAGACGGGGACTCCCTGCTCGTCAAAATAAACGAGGACCTGGATTTCTGCGGAGCGGCCACCTACCACCCCAACCAGGGCTACTCCGCGGTGAACATCAAAATTCCGGCTTCCGAGATACCCCGCGACGCGTGTGTCACCAGAGAGGGGCTCTCCTGGAAGCAGCACTCCCTCTCCCTGCCCGCGTCCTCTCGGACGGACTCCGCGCGGGATGCCTACATCCCCGAACTGGAGGAGATACCGTGGGAAATATACCTGGAGATGATCCCCGAAAAGGCGAAGGAGAAGATCATCAGCAAGCTGCCCGGGAAAATGACCACCTTCCTGGTGTTCAGGACTGGCACCTTCATACAGGTTTCTCCGTGGAAGGAATCCGCTAAAAGCACCAACGCGGAGTTCATGAGCTACATGATGTCTATCAGAGCAGACGTCCGGGATACGGCGGCGGTCCAGCCTACTACGCAGAAGGGACGCAGGGCCGCGGCCAGAGCGAAGAGGGTCGCGGCCCTGCGTCCCCTATTCGCCCCCCCCCGAAGGAGCCTCTAGAAAGTAGACGCAGACAGCGTGTATGGCGACAGTGCCATACACGAGCATAATTGTGTCTCGCGGTTAAGTAAACTCTCCGAAATGGACCAAGGGCAGCTACTCAAATGCATCATAGTTCTGGCGGTGATCTATCTCGTATACAGGGAATTCCGCCGTCAGGCCATGGTCTCCGCGGTGACCAGGGCGGTACGAGGCGCCAGGGACGCAGTCGCGGACGTGGCCAATTCCTTCGTCAAGGCTATTCCGGGTACAAACTACAGAGGGGGTCAGAGATACGGGCAGCGCATCACCGGTTGGGGACAGGCAGATAAATACGCAAAGGTCTGCGACCCCGCGTGCGAAGATACACCGCAGGGCTGCGTGAAACACAACGTCGACCCCCTGACCGGACGCGTCGAGATGGTCCCGTGCGACCCCGGCTGCTGCAAGTGCAAGGGCTGCAGGGAGTACTCGGACCCCAGCACGGGCAACATAATGTGCGCCAAGGGCATGCCGGACAACACCATCCAACCGTGCGAGGCGCAGTGCTGCTTCCACAAGAACTGAGTCCGCGTAAATTACCGGCCCAAAGAACAAATGCATCTGGGAATCCCGGCGCTCCTCGCGGCCGTGCTGGTCTTCCTGCTGTACTTTCGCGACCCCGTCTCGGCGGGGATTGTGGAAAATTTCTCGCTGCACCCCGCCCTGGAGTACGGGGAACGCGGAGAATCCGTCCCTTCCGCGCCCGGATCGGCATACGCTGCCATGCCCGGACTCCCTTCCGACGGACCTCTGCCCTGGCTCTTCCCCGAAGATCCGATGACCATGAAGGGTCCGAGACGGGGGGACGGCACCTTGGTTCCGGAACCCCCCAGAAAAAACGGAGACCCGAGCCGCTTCGCGCTCCCCGGGTTCATGGCGCCACGCTGATGCCGCCGCCGCGCGCGAGTAGTATGTATGCCCAGGGCATACATACGCACATGGTGCGTCCGTGTTTACATCTCCAGCACTTCGCACCCATTTCCGTCCAGCTGATGCGCGATGAGGTACACGGGCGCTCCGCCGCACCTCTTCGACCACGAGTCCAGCACTTCGATGACTCTGTTCGCCGTGTCTTCTTCGACGGACCCGAGCGTTTCGTCCAGCATCAGAAATCTGGCTCCGGTGGTTTCGGCCAGAGCCAGGGCCAGGGCCAGGGAAACGCGGTCGTACTCTCCCCCCGAAAAAAAGAGAGAGCCGGACGCCGTGAACCCCGCGTGTTCCGATACCAGACAGATCTCCCACTTGGTATCCGCATCCGAACCCGAGGCTACCACGCACCCCCTCCTGGGCGCGGTGCGCTTTGCCTTGGACTTCTTCTGTCTGTTGGAAACCAGTCTGCAGCGAGGCACCTGCTCCGCGCGGCCGCAGAACAGAGACTCCAAAATGGCCTGCATCCTCGTATTTATGGAGTCCAGCTTTTCTCCGATGAGCTGCTCCGTGGCCACCTTGACGGCCTCGCGGATGTGCAGCGCGGCTGTCTCGCGCTGCACCAGAGACTCGCACTGCTCCCTGGATTTTCTGGCGTTGAGCAGTCTGGACTCGAGTTCCGTGCGCGCGGCCATGACCTCCGAAGACAGAGACAGCTCCCTCACGAGATCCTCCAGACGACCCTGCTCCAGATCGTTTTCCGCCGCAGCGGCCTTCACGGCTTCCGGCTCTCTCACCCCGGAAGAAAAGTAGTTCCGGAGAGACTGTTCCTTGCGCAGCAAGTACGTCCTCTCGGCGTGCTGCATCAGTTCTTCCAAACTGCACCTCTCCCTCGAGTTCTTATCCAGACAGACGCGGGCCTGCGCGGCCTGCGCGCATATCTTCCTGCGTCTGGTTTCCGCGTCCAGCTCCTCCACGGAAAAGCACCTCTTGGTTTCGGCCCTCTGGTTTTCGATGTCTCTCCGCACTACGCCCAGGGAAGCCAGCAACTTCAGAAGGCGCCGCGCCACGCCGACTTCCCGCAGGGAGCCGCAGAGAGCCGCGTTTCTGGACAACTCTCCGCACAGCTCGCCGAGCACCACGGCGTCAGAATTGACCCCCTCGTACTCCGCCCCCCCGACGCCCCTCCCCTGGTCCGACTCGGTCACGGATTTGGCGGCCCTGTCGTACGCGAGCCCCACGTCGCACCTGGGGCATTTCAGATTCACCCTGCACTTCATTCTGAGACCCTCGCACTTCTGGGCGTAGCAGGAAGGGTGAGCCCCGGGATCGGAGCGCACGTACTTTCTACCGAACGCGGACAGCCTCTGAGCCACCGCGGAGACACACCTGTCCGCGGCCTCCCTCACGCGCACGACCTCTCCTGCCTTCCTCGCCTCCTCGACCTCGTCCAGATCCGGAGCCAGACCGTGCTCTCCGGACAGAGAGGACAGCAGGCCGTTTCCCGGGAAACCGAGTTGTGCAGCCTCTGGGCCCTGCGCACCGCGACGCCCAGTTCCGGCTGGCTCAGAGCGCTCGCGGGACCCGCCGTGAATTCCCGCTTGGCCGCATCCAGAGCCAGAAACTTCTTTTCCAGAGAATCTCTATCTCCGGTAAGCACGTCCAGACGCCCCTTCATCATGCCCCTGCGGTGTTCGGTGGCCATGGAGGGGTTCAGAGTGCCGCCCTCCCTGCCCATCTCGTCTATGGCGGAGACTGCGGATGCCAGACTGGCGGTGTTGGCGTGCCACTGCCGGCTCATGCCTTCCTCCCGGGCCAGAACAAGAGACGCGGACTTGCAGGCCCCGAGCTTCTTCATGAGCGCGCTCGCGTCCGCGCCCTCTGAAGCGGCCTCCGGTGCATTTTTCAGCAGCCCTCTCAGCTGCTCCGCGCGCGCCTCCTCCCTCTCGGTGTCTCTCTCCAGGGAAGAGCGTTCTCCCCTGGCTTCCTGCGCCAGATGACCGCTACTTTCTCTGGTGCTCTGCACCATCGGAGATACGGATTCGTCGAAGAATATGCTTTCCAGAATGCGGCGTCTGTCCCCCGGACCCAGACCCAGAAAGGTGCCCGCGCTCTTCTGGCGGATGTAGCAGCAGGCGCCGAACACGTCTCTGGGTCCGAACACTTCGTCCAGCTTGGCCTGGGCCTCGTCCAGACGCAACAGTTTTCCCCCGGCTACCACTCTGACCTCCAGGTGTCCGGGGAGTCTGCTCCTGTAGACCCTGTGCAGCACGCCGCCGGTGAGCTCCACGCTGGTCTTCCTGGAGCTCGACGCCAGATGGCCTATATTGGACTTTCTGCCTCCGAATAGACACCACTCTATAGCTTCGAAGAGGGTGGTCTTGCCCCTCCCCGATGCTCCAGTCACCACGGTGACCCCGTCGGACGGGAGCACATACGAGATGTCTTCGTGAACTCTGAAATTTTTCAGTACCACCTTCATAGCCGGACTTTGACGTATACCCAGACGCCCTTGGAACGATCTGTATACTCAAATACAGATCTACGCGGATTCCTCCCATAAGACAGCCACCCACTTCTGCGCGCGAGAATGTTTCCTCTTCCTGCAACCCCGAGGATTGGAGGGCATGTAGGTCAGAAGACGCAGCCCCCCGCGGACATACGCGGAACTGGAAAATACGAGAGGCATGCTGAATTCCGAAATGTACGACTGCACCGCCAGCCCCCGTCCGGACTCCTCGGCGGCCCTCGCCAGCCCCGTCGAGGAGTCCGCTTCCATCTTCTGGAGGATTTGCTCCGCGTCAGAGGAAATCTGCAGTTTCCTTTCCGTCTGAAATGTCCTCACGTCTTCCAGCGCTTCCGCTGCGCTGGACCTTTCGGCCCCCACCAGACAGACGGACGCTCCGCCCTTCTCCACGGGAAGAAGATTTACGTAGTAGGCTTTGGTGGAAAACTCGACGACGGCCTCCTGCACCGCGGTGTGGAACGACACCGGTCCCGGGGGGACGGACAGCGACACCCTGCTGTTCTTCCACACCCAGAAATCCCGGTAGTAGTCCGGCACGCGCTTCACGTAGTGCAACGCAAATAGTCTCCACGGAGTAGCCCTGGTTTCCATCCACACGGCGTACACCAGAGATTCCCTGGAAGACACGTCGGGCACCAGGAGCTTGCCCCCCTCGCTGAACCCCTTCTGGTCGCGGAACGGAAACGAAATGTGGCGGGAGATCCTCTTCTCGGCGTCCGCGTACGCTCCGGGCACCACCTCCACGAACTGGCCAACAAAATTGTCGGCTATATCCCACTGCTCTCTGGATTCCAGAGAGAGGTAGTTTTCCATGCGCGATATTCCCAGGACGGATTCTCCCTTCATGAGAAGTTCCGTGAACGCAAAGAGAGTATAGGCCTTCAGGCAGCGGGAGAGGTGCTTCAGTCTCTGGTAGTCGTGCAGTCTGTTGGCGACTCGTTCTGCGGAGGGCGCGACGGAGGGGACTCGCGTCTCGCTGATTCTCGCGAAGTTCGCGCCCTCTCCGGTGCCTTCCGCCAGTTTGTCCGCCAGTTCCCGCGTCCCGAATGTCCGGGTTTGCGGTTCCGCGGTGATGCGGCAGGACAGCGGCGGTATGGGAGAAAACCGCACCGTCACGCCGTTTACGGTGACGGATCTGGCGCATTTGGCTCCGTCTACCGTCTGGCTCGCGGACCCCGGGTCTGCGTCTTCTAGCGCGTCCAGTATCTGGGGCCAGACCGTGCCCGTGTATTTTCCCTTTCCCACCGACGGGATGGTCACGCTGCGCATATTTTCTGCGTATTCTCCCAGGGTGCGCACCTCCGAGCTGTCGTACGGGAATGCGGCGGACTCCGCCACGCGCACTCCGGAGTCCGCGCATCTGGTCCTGTAGAGCAGACTGTAGTGGTCCGTCTTTCCCCGGACGGAATGCACTATAAATACCCTTTCGCCCTCTCTGAAACTCCACTTGAGCGGGAGAGACCCTCTTTTCACAGGAAGCCCCACCCGCAGCCCGCAAGATTCTCCGGAACTGCCCGGACACGTGCTGGTGAACACCACGCGACACCCGAAATAAACCTCGACGGCCCTCAGAAACAGGTCCGCCGAAATCACGACGGACTCGTCGAGGAGCGCGGCCCGGGCCGCACGCCGCGTAATGCGCTGCACGTTCGCGGAGAGGCAGAACCGCGCGTCCCCCGCCATTTTCTCGCGCACCCCGCGCAGCACGCGCGAGAGCTGATCCGGCGTCTCCCTCCCGGACAGCACCCCCACCCCCAGCGCTACGCACTCCAGCAGGGAATCCGGACCGGCCGAGGTGCCCCTCCGCAAAAGGTACTCCATGGAAGATCCCCTCTCCAGACATTCGCTGTGATCAGAGTCCACGTAAAATAGCAGTTTTGCAAAGACCTGCGGGAGACGACCGTAGCGCGAATTCGAAGCGAGCGTCTTGTCCGGACCGACCACGCGTCCCTCCCTCGCTATCTGCCTCCGCATCTTGTCCGCCTTGGCCTCCGCGGGATTCTCCAGATAGTCCGTGTAGACCGATTTTTTGTCCAGCTGGTTTATGCTGAAGCAGCTCGGGATGAGCGGCCACAGGTCCTTGTTGGACAGCGTGTTGTTGCGTCTCAGACCCGGAAAGCGGAACCCCTCTATGTTGCACGTGTAGTAGTGCTGGTCCGGTCTGCGCCCAGTCCCGTCCAGCATCAACTCCGCATCCGCGTCGGAGGGGAACTTCATCACCGTACCCGCGTCCACGGAATCGGACAGATCCTCCGTTATGGGCATGACGCACGGGGGCTTACCGCACGCGCGGGTGTAGTTGGGGATGAACAGAGTGGGCTGCGCGGAGGCCAGAATCTTGGACACGGTCTCATCTTTCAGCATTTTCAGCCCTCTCCCGGTCTCGGACTCCACGTCCTTTCCCAGACCAGACGCCATAGAGACGTA
>JAESUJ010000072.1 GCA_016763165.1 Candidatus Babeliales bacterium | reverse complement strand
TGTTTTTAATATAGTAGAAATGATTTGGTCCATTGATAAAAAATGGTGCAGAGAAGGCACAGTTGTTTTATTTAGTATATCTAAGGTCCAAAAAGATGGTATTTTTGACAAAGATAATATCAACGCAGTATGCCTTTCCACTCACAAAGACGATGCATCTGGAAAGACTGTGAATGATCAAAAACTTGAAATACTCATAACTCTTTTTTATTCATGCATGCAAGAGCGTGAAGATGAATTATTGAGCGAATAATTATAATACTTTTTTGACATTTTTTACTTTGAATCATATAATTTAAGCATCGTATGTGACCTTTTTTCACCTTCTTAATTGATGCATTTTATGAATAAAAAAATAACAG
Source organism: Candidatus Babeliales bacterium (assembly GCA_016763165.1). Lineage (GTDB taxonomy): Bacteria > Babelota > Babeliae > Babelales > CAZZPM01 > CAZZPM01. The sequence goes on along the minus strand of JAESUJ010000072.1, from coordinate 13,211 downwards.
CCCAATCTAAAGACTTTTCTCAATGGTATCTTGATCTTATTTACGCATCTCAACTTGTTGATCATGCACCAACTAAAGGATGTATGATTATACGCCCTTTAGGGTACGCGCTTTGGGAAGGAATACAGAAAGAACTGGATGCTCAAATCAAAGACTTAGATGTTCAAAACTGTTATTTTCCTTTGTTAATTCCTGAAGAATTCTTAAAAAAAGAAGCTGATCACATTGAAGGATTTGCGCCTGAACTCGCTATTGTAACACATGCAGGTGGAAAGAAACTCGAAGAAAACTATGTAATTAGACCGACATCCGAAACAATGGTTTATCATATGTTTTCCAAATGGATAAACTCATGGCGGGACTTACCACTAAAAGTTAATCAATGGGCAAATGTTGTTCGATGGGAAATGAGAACGCGTCCTTTTTTGCGTACCACCGAATTTTTATGGCAAGAAGGACATACGGCTCATCAATCCAAAGAAGAAGCGCTTGAAATGACTTTAGATGCTCTTGAGATGTATAAAAATCTTTGTCATGACGTAATGGCTATTCCGGTAATAACTGGACGCAAGTCTGATGCAGAAAAATTTCCGGGGGCAGAAATGACCTACACATTTGAAGCTATCATGCCTGATGGCAAAGCCCTACAAATGGGAACCTCTCATCTACTCAATCAATCATTTCCGAAATCATTTGATGTAAGCTTTCAAAATAAAGAGAACAAGCCTGAAACACCCTGGTGCACAAGTTGGGGAACAACAACTAGACTTATCGGCGCACTGGTTATGACACATAGTGATGACAAAGGCTTAATCCTGCCGCCACGAATGGCTCCCACACAAGTTGTTATAATTCCTGTCGGGCCAGAAAGTAAACGTGCTGAGGTGCTTATTTATGCCGAAACACTTAAAGCAGAACTGTTCAATAAAAACATTCGTGTCTCAATCGACAACAGACCCCTTTCTCCCGGTGCAAAGTTTTATGATGCCGAACTTAAGGGAACTCCATTCCGTATAGAAATTGGACCTCAAGAGGTTGCTAATGAAATACTTGTTTTAAAAAGTCGTATACAAGACGAAAAGCAGAAGATCAATAGAGACTCGATAGGATCATTTTTACAAGATAAATTAATCTCATTTCAGAATGAATTATTTGATCGTGCAAGCAATAAACAGAAGAGTCTTATAAAAAAAGTTTCTTCATGGAATGAATTTAAAAACAGTCTTGAAAAAGGTTTTGCGATCACATCTGGTTGGTGTCTGTCCCCTGAGTGTGAACAAGAATTAAAGAAATTAAAAGCATTTACTCGATGTTTACTTGAATCTAATGAAAATAAAATCTGCTTTTTTTGTAAAAATAGCAGCAAAAAAGATGTCCTTATCGCAAAATCTTACTAAAACCCGACTAAGCAGTACGAAAGAAACTCAATGAATAACAGTTATTTTACCTTTCTTTACCTTTTTTGCTTTTCGCTTCAATTTTCTCTACATGGAGCAGAAATTTTTGAATTTGAACTTGGAAATGAAGAAAAAAACATCCTCGTGGATAGATTTTCTTTTGAAATTAACTCAGACTCGAATGAAATTATTTTTAAGCATGAGATGATATCAGACCCGAAGAAGAAACCTGACTACGAAGGGAACATTTATATCGATATAAATGGTGGAATAAAAGAAGAGATTTGTACATATCAAACTTCTGGCACTCTTTCTTTCGAGAAAATATTAGGGATATTATTGTTACATGGATGGTCTACAGATCTACCTTTACAAACAGTTGAAAATCCATATACAAATATATCTTGGGAATGTAACGATAATATTAGATCCGAAACGTATTCTTGTACAATTAGATATGAGTTAATAGAAGACGGTACAGTCTTCAGGTTATACAAGCAAAATTGTCCATATCAGTTTATAGAGCTTGAGTTTGCAAAGAGCATTTCAGATCAACTAAAATCTGAAGATGCAGTTATGTCCTCAACTGACATCGTTACTTTTTTCTCAACTAGGAAAGAAAAGAGAGAATTCAGGAGGATATTTAAAGCTTCTGGATACGATTTTTTCCCTTCTGCCCTCCTTCAATATCCTGCTTTATAACGGTAGATTTCGACTAAATTTTATGTAAGCAGACTGTTCATCAATAAAGGAACAGTCTGCTTACATTTGCATCTGAATACTTTCCTGATTCACGTTAACTTCTGCCGGGTTAACTGGTAGGGCATCAGCTATCGCATCTTTCAATGTAAGTTTTCAGAATTAAAGATAACAAGCCTGAAGCGCTCTAAGGCTCTGGATTACGCCACAATTCTTGAAAAAGAATTGACTAATCAAAATATTCGGACTACTATTAATCTTTATTTTTCATCTCTTGGTGCGAAATTCTATGATTAAAGGGACGCCTTTTCGGATAGAAACTGAACTAAAAGAGATTGGAAACTATCAAAAAAGATGTTCTTATCGCAAAATCTTATTAAAAACTCTTATAATTACATGAAAGAAACTTGATGAATAAAATGCTTATACCTTTCCTATTATTAGTTAACCTTCCACTTCAGTCAGCTCTACAACAAGAGGAATGTTTTTTTGGACTCGAAGTCGAAGAGAAGGTTCAAGAAACTATTACGGTAGACACCTTTCATTTGAGGTATGGGAAAGCTCAGAATGTCCAGGCCAAAGAGAACTCACTTTGAAACACAACAATAAAACAATGCTAAACATTGGAATAAATGGTGGAATGAAAAGAGAAATTTGTACATATCAACGCAATTACAGTCTTTCTTTTGAAAAAATTCTAGGTATATTATCCATATATGCGTCAGATGAAGACCTTCCTTTTGAATTATTTAAGCTTCCTATTTCTAATATATCTAGTCAACATAATACAAGAATACGAAATCAAGAAGTCTCTTGTGAAATAAAATTTCAATTATTAGATAATAATAAAGTATTTAGGTTGTTCAAATGTGATAAACCAGCAGACTTTCTTAAGGAATACTCTTTTGTAGAGTTGTCTTTACCCAAAGTGCTTTCATTAAGGCTTTTGTACAACAGAGAAGTCAATGTTTCCTTAGTTACGATAGCTGAAGAGATTGATTCTCTTCTTGACGATAAAGATCTATCTGATTCAGTGATTGACGAGATTAAAGCATTTAATAAATCCCTTGAAGAAAAGTTTAAAGATGCAGGCTACATGTTTTATCCAACTAATGTTTATATATATATAGATAATGGATACTTCATGGAAAACAGTTGGGTACTAGATTAGACAATTACATAACTTACCAACTTAATTAAAGGTATAAACAATAATTATCTTTATACCTTTAATTGGACATATTTGCTGTCACGTTAGCTTCTGCCGGGTTAACTGGTAGGGCATCAGCTATCGGAGGTTGTGCAATAGGCTCTATCTCTTCTCTACTGATGAGGACTGCAGGATTGTCCACAACAACCTCTTCCTTTTTATCATCTTCATCTTCTTTTATTTCTTTTACAACAATGCCTTTTAGGTTGTCATCTTCTTCTTTTTCATGAACACCTGGCTGTTTAACCATGGAAATTTCATCTGAATTTTCTTTAAATTGAACAACAACTTCTGTTTTTTGTACTACTGGAATAGTTGCCACCTTCTTTATTGTTGGCTCTGCTGCTACTGCTACTTGACCAATAGATGCTTTTTTCTGAATCAGCTGTTTTTTCACCAATTTTTCTTTAACTTCTACTTGTTGATCTTGAACTGGGGAAGAAGTTTTGCTGACTACTTTTTTTTTAATTGCAGGTACTGCTGGTTTTTTTGGTTGAATACTGGGTACTTGTTTGACTGGTATTTTTTGTTTTGCTACCAGATCCTGCTTCTTTTCTATCTTTTGTAGAGGAATAGGTGCTTGTTTCTGAGCAACATGTTGTACTACTTGTTGTTTCACCGGCTTAGCTGTTTTTTGAATTTCCTGTTCTGTACCCGGAACCTGCGGAATCACCTTTTCCTCTACAACTACTGATACTTTTTCACTCTGTTGACTAGAAGCTTGTTGTATCTTTTCTTCTGGTTGTATAACTATCGACACTTGTTTTTGTTGCAATTTTTTTGGTGCTGACTCAACAACTACTACTGCTTCCTTCTGGATTTGCACTACAGGTTGTGATGAAACCTGCTCCTGTTGCTGAATAACAGCCTCATTAGGGGAGCTAGGTGCTGAACTTCCCGACGACAGACTACCCGAAAGAAAATTATGCGTACGAGAAGAAAAACCATTTTTGATTCGGATATCTTGGTTATACAAAGTAATCGTCCATTCTGCCACTTGATTTCCGCACTCGACTATTGCAAAAGCATCATAAAAAAACTTGATTCCTAATTGATAAATCTTTGTTGGACATGATAAAACTGTCCAACCAACGATGCCCTCTTCTGGTGGTAACATACGCATACCATCCATCGTTTGATATGTCTTCCGTTTTTTTTCTGCCCTGATAAAACCAATCAATGGCGATGGTTCACCGGTGAAAAGAACGTTTTTGCTTTCTACCTGAAATTTTGAAACTTTTTTATCATATGCCCCGATAAGAAAGTTTTTGAATTGTGATTCTTTTAACTGAGGATAATCAAGCCCTTCATGCGAAATACGCAAAAACTTCTTACTACCTACCGGCAAAATTTCACCATACCAAGCGATTGGCAATGTTTCAAAAAAAGCATTAACTTCGTCTTCAAGTGGTATCGAATCGCCTGACCCGCCACTAATCTTCATCTTTAATTCTTGCTTTAAAGTATAATCTTTCCAGTAGTTATTGTCTTCATGATTACCTTGAATATAGAAAAATTGATCCGGATTTTCTTCTAACAATCTCATTAAAACAGACATTGTTTCAATTGAATATGGTGACCTGTTAATTGCATCTCCAGTACAAAAAAGCATGTCTGTCTCTTTAATTACTTTAAGATCAGCACTGATGATGTTCATCTTAATTAATTCTTCTATATCGCGAACCAACGAATGAAACGCTCCCTGTAGGTTTCCGATAACAATTACTCGAGCCCCCTCTTGCAGTTGCATCTTTATAATTGTATCATCTACAAAACCCAACTCATTTCGTTGCTTTGTTACCCTCTCCAATAGAGATATAAATTGCGATTCCTTCCAAGGCAGTGCTTTTTTAATTCCGAAAGTTTCTTGTAGCAAATCCCAATAACCCCTCTTCCACCGCTTAAAACAGGTCGCATAATCTGGCTTAATAATATTCTCATTGTCCATCTTTGGATTTTCTTTCAAAAAGGTAGTTAGGGGCTTTATATCCGCTATTCCCTTCCATTCACCCGAGACTGCTGTTTTCTGCCTCAACAAAAGAATGCTCATCATCGAAAAAAGAGAGACTCCCAACAAAAATATATATTTCCTTTTTAAAATGATTTTTATAACTATTTTTTTATATTTCACAAAAATTGACTTAAAAGTTTTTTTTGCCATTATTTTTCCTTATCTCATCACTTTAAATATCAACATTATTAATAATAAACTTAATAAAAAAAATACAATGCTATTAAAAAACAGCGCCCTCTTTAATCTGGGCCCATCCAAATTTTTATTTCGTTTCATCGTCTCTATCTGTCGAGTGAAAAATATCTGAAAAACAAAAATAATTAATGCAAAAATAAGCAAAATAATATACAACGTATCAGCAAGTGTGAAATATCCAACATTGGGCATCATTTGCTCAATAACAAATCGATACCCGATCAATGAAGTAACCCCAGAAATAGAGGCTGAATATCGACCAATGTTATTCCGAATATTCATTAATAACGAAAAGAATGAGAAAAATATTGCAAAAAACAGAGGTAAAAATATTATAAGTACTTTTCGAAATCCAGTTTTCTGGAAATTGATACTAAATGTTGCAACTGGAGAAGACTGTTCTTTAAAAGCTTCTTCATCTAATTTTGAAATAACGTAGCCTGAATCAACATAATAATCTCTTATTTTCCAATTGGAAATGAATATATCATCAGCAATGCGAAATGAATTAGATGAAACTTCAAAAAACATCTCGCTTGGCGTTACAAAAGGATTTGTAATCATCAGTGTTAAACGATGATCTTCAAGAGGAAACCGGTCGTACTGCATGTTACTTTTAAACTCAACCCGAACATTGTATGTTACAATCATTTTGCCATTTTCAACCTTGATATCAGGTGATGATTTTTGAATAACTCGTCCATTAATAAAAGTAAATTTTTGTATTTTTTCAAGCATCATCTCATCAGGATACATCTCAAACCAGACAAGACAATCAACTAAAAAATAATTACGAATCATGTCAAAACTCGGAAAATTTTTGATGAATAATCCTGTTTTTATTTTAACAGTAAAAGCTCCAAATTCTTTCTGTTTGGCTGCATCAATAATGATCAAGGAAGGAACAACATCCTTAGTATTGAAATGTAATGTATGCCATGCAAACAATCCCATGACAAACGAGACAGCAAAAACACCCCAAGCACTTTTGGTGTATAAAGAATTAATAATGCGATGAAACGATAAATTCATAATGTATTCCTACGATAAAATTTTAATAGCTTCTTTTTCTGGCATTTCTTTGATCCAAACAGCTGATGACAAGCTTCTCTTTTTACTATTGAAGTGCAGGTCAAGCCCTCCAAAAAGACTGTTTCTTATGGATTCAAATCCTTTAATTACCCCTGCATATGTTGCCTTCTTGTCGGCATTCTTCAACGTGTGAGTAGTCAACTTACCTGCAATATATCCTTCAAAAGAGAATGGCGAAAGTGAGACATACGGAAAAAATTTCTGCATATCATCTCTATATTTTTTTGCTATTTCAAGTTGACTGAAAAATGGATCTGGAACAACCATACTCATCGCAATATCAATACCTCGAGATTTTTTCAAAAGATGTTGAATCGGAGCTACAGCAGAAAATCCAAAAAAATGACAGTGCTCTAAACCATGACTTAAAACCTCTTGAATTAAGTTGTATGTTGGACGAGCATGTGCAATACAAATAACCGCCATCGGTTGAACCCGAACAATAGATGTAACTGCATCATCAACCAGAACAGTATTGATTGGATACGAAAAAGCATTGCGCAAATCCAGTCCCATTTTTTTTAAATATTTTTCAACATAAGCAAGTCCATCTTTACCCCATTGACTCTCTTCATAGAAAACAACAATATTTTCAAGCAATCTCTGTTTCACAACATATTTTACTAATCCTTTTGCTTCTCGTTTTAAAGAGGCCCTGTAGTTAATAACAAGCGGATACTTTTTTTTATACAAGTCTTGAGTTCCACTTAAACTAAACCAAAGGCCCATGTTGCTATGAGTAAGATTAGTTTCAAATAGACCGATCACTTTGTCTTGCAAAATGCCAGTTATTGTTGAAATACCTTTTTTTTGCAGTGATTCAATATTTCGTCTTCCTTGTATCTGAGAATAATGGTCATCCAATGAATACAGACGAATGATTTTCCCATGCCTTGATGCTCCCTTATTAAAAACATTGAATGCCATATTCAATCCATTAGAAAAATCTTTTCCTATGATCGATATTCCACCGACTAAAGGCAATGATGAACCTAAAGAGAATTCATAAAAATTATTTTTTTTAATAAAAGCAGGTTTATTCATAATTGAATCTAGCTGATTTTTATCCAATATTGTTTCAGATTGAATGTTTTCAAGCATACTTATGAAAAAAACCGACAAAAAGGTAGCAATATATTTCATTTTTTCTCCTTTGTGATAAATGTAGTATACTTGATACCACCATATCGCAGAACGATAAAACACGTAAAGAATTTAAACCTCTTATTGAAAGAACATAGATGAATAAGTCACTTTTAATTATTATTTCTGGCCCATCAGGTGTTGGAAAGACAGGCATTGCCAACGATTCTATCACAAGACTGAGCCCTATTTTTCCGATTGAAAAAATAGTAACCTATACAACTCGCGAACCACGGACCGATGAAACTGATGGTATTGATTATTTTTTTGTTACCGAAGAAAAATTCAAAAATCTTTTAGAATCAAATTTCTTCTTTGAACATACCGAATATAACAAGAATCTGTATGGAACTCCAAATGACTTCAAAGAAAAACTTGCTGCTGGAATATCATGCATAGCAGTGACCGATTATACCGTTGGACAACATATCAAACAAGGATTTCCATTAGCAGTTCTACTCTGGATCCAACCTCCATCCTTAAAGATTCTACAAAAACGACTTGAGAATCGTAAAACTGATTCGCTTGAAAAAATATATAACCGAATGCAAATAGCAAAAAAAGAACTCGCAGATGAGCACGAACATAACTACTTCGATTATCATATAATCAATGATAACTTTCAAGAATGCATGAAGGAAATTAAGAAAATCGTACTGAGCAAAAGAAAAAAATAACCCCTTTTCAAGGAAAAACATATGAAACTACAAACAATTATCTTCACCTTTCTACTCGCTCTACTCTCACTTTCAACCCTAGATGCTTCTGCTTCCCCATCATTTGATGATACAAAGTCACAGCTATTGTTAGCCGCTGCAGACAATTGTTGTGCACCATCGGTAGAAAAGCTTCTTAAAGAGGAAGTTGATCCTAATACACAAAACGATTGGGGATGGACTCCGCTTCATTTCGCTGCAAGAAATGAATGTACCGAGACGGTAAACATCCTTATTAAATATGGAGCTGATCTTAACATGAAAAATGAGGATGGAATCACTCCTCTTCACCTTGCTACATTGTCTCAACAGAATGAGGTTGTAAAAACTCTTCTTAAAAATGGAGCTAATCTTAATATGCTAGACAACGATAGAAAAACTCCTCTTAATCATGCCGTAGAAAGAGGAAATGCCGAGATTGCAACAATATTAGAAGAAGCTGCCATTGTTAATATTAAGCCTGCAAAAAGATAACCTCTCTCAAGGAAAAAATATATGAAACCGAAAAATATTATCTTCACCTTTTTACTCGTTCTACTCTCACTTTCAACTCTAGATGCTTCTGCTGCTGAATATTCTGACGAGGCAAGTCAAAAATTACTAATTGCTGCAAGCAATGGATCAATTATAGAGGTAGAAGAACTTCTTCAAAATAAAGCTTATCCTAATATCCAAGTAGAAGGTGGATATACTCCTCTTCAACTTGCTGTAAGGAGTAAAAGTGCCGATATTGTAAAAATTCTTCTTCAAAATGGAGCTGATATTAATAAAACAGATCCTGTGGGAGAGAGTATTCTTCATTTCGCTGCACGCAATGGATGTATCGAAATTGCAAATCTTCTTATTGAATATGGAGCTGATATTCACATAAAAGATGAATATGGTCACACCCCTCTTCATATTGCTGCGTTCTGTGGAAAAAATGATATTGTAAATCTCCTTCTTAAACATAAATCTGATACTAGCACATCAAACATATTTGGAAGCGTTCCTCTTGATTTTGCTTTAAAAAGTAATGATGAAGACACTGTAAAAATATTAGAAGAAGCTGACAATGTTAATATTAAGCCTGCAAAAAGATAACCCCTTCAAGGAAAAAACATATGAAACAGAAAAATATTAGCTTCACCTTTTTACTTCTTCTACTCTTACTTTCAACCCAAAACCTATCTGCTGCTGAATCTGCCAAATCTATTGAGTATTCTGACAAGGCAAGTAATAAGTTAATATATACTATAATCACTGGATCGCCCTCGATGGTAGAAGAGCTTCTTCAAAATAAAGCTAATCCTAATCACCAAGAGGTAGGTACCAATGCTCCTATTCATCATGCTATAGAAAAAAAAGTGCAATAATTGTAGAGATTCTTCTTAAATATGGAGCTCGTACTGATGCAGAAGATCCTTTTAGATGCATGCCTCTTCAGATCGCTGCAAGAAATAACGATATCAAAATCACAAACCTTCTTCTTCAACATGGAGCTGATGTTAACATAAAAGATAAGCATGGCCACACTGCTCTTGATTTCGCTGTGTTCTTTGGAAGTAATGAAGTTATAAATATTCTTCTTGAACATGGAGCTAATCCTATCAATATTAGCTACGCCTATTTTCAGATCTCTAAAAGCAATGGATATACCTATCATGCAAAATGTATTGAACGAATCTATGGGCCCCTTTGCCCATGAAAGGATGAAGTGCATAAATAGCTAGAAAAAAAATTAAACCTGCAAAAAAACAACCTATTATAAAGGAAAAGTATATGAAACTACAGACTGTCGTTATTACACTTTTATTGAGCTGCTTATCATTTACAGCAGCACATATTTCTGCTTCCTCATCATTTCATGATGTAAAGTCACAACTATTATTGTTGGTTGCTGCAGACAATAGTAGTGTCAAATCAGTAGAAAATCTTCTTAAAAAGGGAGTTGATCCTAATACGCTAAATGCTTGGGGATACACTCCTCTTTATTGTGCGGCAAGAAATGGATGTACCAAAACTCTAAATCTCCTCATTGAACATGGCGCTGATATTAACATGCAAGTCAAAGATGGCAGCACTCCTCTTCATATCGCTACGTTATCTGAAAAGAGTGAAATTGTAAAAGCTCTTCTTGAAAACGGAGCTGATCTTAACATACTAGACAACGATGGCAACAAAGCTCTTGATATCGCTGTAGAAGAAGAGGATGCCGAGATTGTAAAAATATTAAAAGAAGCTGCCATTGTTAACATTAAACCTGCAAAAAGATAACCTCTCGCAAGGAAAAAATATATGAAACCGAAAAATATTATCTTCACCTTTCTACTCGCTCTACTCTCACTTTCAATCCTCAATTTATCTGCTGCTGAATCTATTGAATATTCTGATGAGGCAGGCCAAAAATTACTACGTTATACAAGACATGGAAATATAGATGGGGTAGAAAAAAGTCTTAAAGAAAACAATGTAAACATTAATATACAAAATGAAAATGGAAATACAGCTCTCCATCTTGCTACAATAACAGAAAAAGGGTGTCATGAAATTGTGAGCAAACTTCTTGAATATAAAGCCGACCCAAATATGAAAAATAATGATGGAAACACGCCTCTTCACCTCGCTGCAAAAAATGGACAAATAGTGACTCTTAACCTTCTTCTTGCAAAAAGAGCTGATACAATCATACAAAATAATGATAAAAAAACTCCTCTTGATCTTGCTTCTGCAAAGGGACACAATTTCAGTGTAAAAATATTAGAAGCAGCGACCACTGTTGATTTCAAGCCTTTGAAGTCAGAATAATTAAACAATATTATTTCAAAAAACTTCAGGAACCATCTATGAAACTACAAACCATAATTATTGTAACTTTACTCTTTAATACATCGTTCTCTACACCACTCCTCTTTGGAGCTGAATATCAAAATATTACATTACCTAAGACTGAATATTCTGATAAAGCAAGTGAAGAATTACTAATTGCTGCAGAAAAGGGGAATATTGGTGAGGCAAACGCTCTTCTTGCAAAAGGAGCCAATCCTAATTTACAAAATAAAGATGGAAATACCCCCCTTCATCTAGCTACTGTAAAAGGATACAATAAAGTCTTGTCTACTCTTTTTGAAAATGGAGCGAATCCTAATATGCAAAATAAATATGGCAATGTTCCACTACATTTTGCGGTAATAAATGAACAAACTTTCTCTGTTAACCTTTTTATCAAATATGGAGCTAACTTGAGTATACAAAACTATAGTGGTGTAACTCCTCTTGAAAAAGCTAAGCAAAGATTGCTTAAAGATATTGTAAGGATACTAGAAGAGGCTATGATCATTAACTTAAAACCTGCAAAAAACAAAGGAAAAGCAACCTCTTAACAAGAGAAAAGAAGCCTCTATGAAATTGAAAAACATTATCGTCACTTTTTTATTTTGCCTTCTATCACTTCCAACCCTAGATCTATCTGCTAATGAAGAATCACTGGTTGATAAAAGAAATAAGGATGATAATAAAACTACTATCTCATGTTGCCAGTGTTGCGATGACATCATCATTATTTGCGCGTTCGTGACGATTGTAAATCTTTATAATATTATAATGGGAAATGATCGAAGATCTCGTTGATATAGCTGTATAAAAAAAAGAAAATGTTAACCCATATTCTGAAAAGCTAATAATAATGGAAGAGGCAACACAAAGTTGCTACCAATGGTAACTTGCTATATTAAAAGAACTCCCAAACTATCAAAATAGAAAATTATAATAAATAAATTTATGTGATTCGTTCAGCAGAGCCCCTTAAAGATTATTGCATCAGCCAATAAGCTACTTTTCCTTAAATAGTATAAATCTATGCTTCACACCTTCTGCCGACCCCATTGATTGAAAAATAGAAATATTTACCACAAAGAGCCATAAAAACAGCCTATTTTTCATTCTCGATTGATTAAAAAAAAAATGGAGGTGGTATAATTTACAATTATGAATACTAATATTTCAAATACCTTTAATTAATGAGGAAACTATGAACAAACAAATAATACTCACTTTTTTACTCGGTCTATCCTTATCTTCAGCCCCAAATCTTTCTGCTGCTGCATATCCTAAAGATGAGCTACAACCTTCACCTCTTCATACTGCTGTATCCGAAAACAATAAGTATTGTGAAACATCTTCTTGAAGCGGGTGCTAATCCTAATCAGCGTGGTGATGATAGTAGTATCTTTTATGGTTATACGCCTTTGCATATCGCTGTACTCGAAAGCAATATAGATATTATAAAAATTCTTCTTGAATATCATGCTTTTCCTCTTGTAGAAAACAATGATCAGGAAACCGCTCTTGGTTATGTTAGACAAAGATTAAAAGGCGATTTTCATAGACAAAAAGACCAAGATATTCTAAATATGTTAGAAGAACATCTTGCAAAATATGACTATAAAAAAAAGAAAATGTTAACCAATCTTCTGAATAGTGATTACTCCACGGATTAAAAGCTATGTATTCTATAAAAATGACAAAACTTTATTCCCGATCTTTAAAGACACGGGATATTTTGACCGAAGTTTAACAAAAAAAGCTATGATTGCTACGAAATATTTAAATAACTAAAATAGCATACAAACATGTAGTACAACGTATAAAAAGAGCAGCCAGAAAAGTCCTAAAACTAATAAAAAAACAAAGCTTTTATTCTGTTTGGCAATATTTCTTCCTTGATACCATCCAATCCATGGAATGATCATACAAAAAATAAAAGC
>JAESUJ010000071.1 GCA_016763165.1 Candidatus Babeliales bacterium | reverse complement strand
TTTTTTTTTTCTTCGTTGAATGCGATTTTGAATGATTTTCGCTTTGCATGCTGTTTCTTTGAGATATCACACAACTTACTCACTTGATCAATCGTTGTATAAACTTGTTGCTGACTTTTAGGATAATCCTTACGAATGCTTAACAAAGAAGATCCAACATTTTTATGAATATCCTGTACGCTTTCTAAAGCATTTCGTGCATGCAAACATGATAAAAATGCATACATAATTAAAAGTAGAACTTTGTGCTTCATTTTCTTTCTCTCTTCTTTAGTGATATATTATTTTTCTAGCATTGACACTATGGCTAACATTGCCAAATGCTAACATTACCAAATGTACGCAATAACAGATTATTTATTCAATGTTTTTCATAAAAAGAAGAGAGAAAACATGCCTTGGTTTTTACGAATAATTGTATATTTTTATCTACTGCTTTTCACTCCTCTGATGGCAGAAAGTGAATATCTTTTTTCGCCTCGAGGTAATGTCACAACACGAATTATTGAAGGAAATAGAAAAGGCAGAAAAAGAAATCTGCGTTGCTGTCTACATGATTACGAGTCAAAAAATCAGTGATGCTCTTATTGAATCGCACAAGAAAGGCGTCTCTATAAAAATTGTTACCGACTCTGGATGCATCAACTCTCCCTATGGAAAAGCATATCATCTTTTACAGGCCGGTATCGATATCAGAGTTTTTTCACCACCTGGTGGAAATCATGCATTCCCTCCATTAATGCATACAAAATATGCTATCATGGATAAAATAACAGTAACAATTGGTTCATACAATTGGACGAACTCTGCAGACCACTCCAATGAAGAGCATTTAAGAATCACTAAAAGCAAAAAGTTATGTCTTCTTTTACATGAACATTTTCAAGCTCTTTTTAATGATCGATCAACAGATGAGTTTGATTGTCATAGAAATCAAATTTTATCTTGGAACAAAAAAAATAAAACTGCGACAAAATCTATTCCTATTTTTTCTCCGCCAAAATACGTAAAACATCCTAAACATCTTTTTGTACAGACATGGCACTCTGTCTGTAAAGAACTATCTCAAACTTTATGGAACTTTGTTTCAAACAGACCCTTGTAAAAAAGCTCTCTTTTTTTACAGAAAAAAGTTGCCTATACCTGAAAAGTTTGCTAACAATATATATTGTTGTAATTTGAGTTATTAATATTTAAGTTACAATGCTTACTTACCGAGGTGGCGGAATGGTAGACGCACTGCTTTAAGGGGGCAGCGAGAGAGATCTCGTAGGGGTTCGAGTCCCCTTCTCGGTACCATATTTTGTCTGTTTTTTACGTCAATTTATATAAAAGAGGACTTATCATGGCACTTTCTCTATCCAATACGTTTCGATCAAAACTTACATGGTGGATGATAGCAACCACTCTAGGCGCTTATTTTATTTTTTCAATTGATACTCAAGCTCTTTTTGATCAAAGCAAAACTCTACAACAAAGAGTTCTTTCATCTATCCATACACCAAATATTAATCTTGGCATTGACTTACAAGGTGGAACCCACTTAGTTCTTCGTGTTGAAATAGAAAAAGCTGTTGAAAAACGACTTTTTATTGAAATGAAACAGGTCGATAAAATATTAAAGAAAGAAGGCCTATCAACTCCTTCAAAAAAAGATGTAACCCCAGCAATCATCACCTATAGTTTTTCTGATGCACCAGAAGCTCGAAAAGCAGCTGAAGCACTCAAACAGAATAATGTCATTAAAACATCTACGCTTGGTAATGATCTTAAAATAACTTTGAATGCAATTGAAGAGACACGTGTTCGTGCTGCATCAACTGAACAGGCTATCACTGTTTTACGAAATCGGCTTGATGGCTTTAATGTTCGCGGACTTATTGTGCAACAACATGGTGAACGCAAAATCGTAGTACAACTTCCAGGACTTGATGATTCAGAAGATATTAAATCAACTATTATGAAAACAGCTGATCTTGAATTCAAAATCATTGAACATCATGGTTCATCAGAAGATAAACTTCTTGATCAATATGATGGATACCTACCAAGCGACATGGTAATCATTCCATCATCTGATGGAGACTCACGTAGTTTCTATTCAGTCTCAACGTTCCCTGATATGACTGGTGAATATGTTTCTGACGCTTCACTTTCTTATGACGAATACAATCGACCTGTTGTAGCATTTAAATTCAATAGTGAAGGCGCACGAGAGTTTCGTGAATTAACTGGGAATAATATTGGAAAACGGCTCGCAATTATCCTTGATGGGGTTGCCATCTGTGCACCGAATATCAATAGTGAAATTGGTGGATCAGGAATTATTCAGGGAAAATTCAGCGTTGAAGAAGCAGGTCGACTTGCAGCACTTCTAAAATCAGGCGCTTTACTTGCACCACTTACCTTTGAACAAGAGAATCGTGTTGGATCATCACTCGGACAAGATTCAATTAAAAATGGTATCTTTGCATGCCTTGTTGCACTGTTTCTTCTTTTCATATTTGCTATTTTGTACTATCGATTGATGGGACTTTTTGCAGTCATCGCTCTTTTACATAATTTGTTTATTGTGCTTCTCTTGCTCTCTTATTTTAAAGCAACATTAACATTGCTCGGCATCGCAGGAATGGTACTTACCATTGGGATGGCAGTCGATGCTTCAATTTTAATTTATGAAAAAATTCGTGAAGAGCTGCAAAATGGTAATTCGTTGCGATCAGCAGTCGATGCTGGTTTTGATGGTGTCATGACTGTTATTATTGATTCAAACATTACAACCTTCTTGACAGGGATCGTTCTCTTTCAATTTGGTGGCCCTGCAATTCGTGGTTTTGCAGTAACTCTTATGATTGGTGTTTGTGCAACTATTCTTTCTGGAGTCTTCTTCCTTAAGGCTCTTATAAACGGAATGATTGAACTATTCAACATCAAAAAAGTAGGCATGTAAAAAAATAACAAAATAATAAGACTTTTTTGTTGCAACAATTTTTAAATTTGGTACAATAAAAAAGTCTTAAATGGATGGCGGCATAGCTCAGCTGGTTAGAGCGGCAGAATCATAATCTGTAGGTCCGGGGTTCGAATCCCTGTGCCGCTACCAAATTTCTTAAAAAACTCTTTCTTCAAGTTTTCTCTTCTGTTATTTCACATTGAATTCCTAAGCATTGCTTTTCTCTTAAAATACAAGATATATTTGTACGTTTATGTATATGTTTAATGATATCTTCACGTATGACAAAAACTTGTAAGAGGAGCTCCTATGAAAAAGCTAATACTCGCAATATTACAAATATCATCTATAACAACATTCCCAGTAATGTTTACGGCATCTATACAAAAATCCGCTCCTATTTCCATTTTTAAAAAACAAAAAAAAGAAAAATTGAACTCCTTAAGTCCTGAAGCTCAAGCAGCTTTCTTGTATGCTTTTATAACAAATCATAATGAACCAGAGAGTTTATCATTTCTCAATAAATACAATTTAATTACAGGATACCCAAGCCCCCAAACACAGCGCAGCCCTCTTCATGAAGCTTTACGCAAAGATCAACTGTACATTGTTCGCAGTATTTTATGTCACCCAGGTAATCATATTGATGCATATGATGAAAATGGAGACACACCCCTTTTATGGGCAGCAAAATATGGAACAACTATACATCTTCGATTACTTTTTGATCACGAAGCTAATACACGTATAGTTGACTCACTGCAAAGAATAGCTTTGCATTATATTTCTATACGACCAGAGTGCACTATGCTTACAGCAGATTTTTTAAAAAAAGATGCTAATACAAATAAACAAGACCTGTATGGTCGAACACCCTTACATCATGCAGCTAGATCTGGAAGCTCTGAAATAGTCGAACTGATGTTGAAATGCAGTGGTGATCCCTTTGTACTAGACATGAATAATCAAACTCCTTTTGATATTGCTTGCAATCGTAATAGAAAAGTCATTGCAAATTTTATAAAATCTAATATTGATAAACGAACTGATGATAGATTTGAAACTGATTCAAAAGAAATATTTAATTTTGATAATTAATTATTAAAAACTTTTTACAGCAGAGAAGGATCAACGATCTCTTTCTCTGCTAACAAAGCAGTCACTTCTAATATTCTATAAAGACTCCTGATAGTTTTTCAACGCTTCTGGATCGCTCATTGGTGCACATTCTGACAATGTATACGAAGATAAAAATCTTGATTATCTTGAAAACAAAGACCTCTTTGAGCAAAGAGCTATAGAAGTAGCAACAAACATTGTTGATTAGGCTTTTTTTTGCTATATTTTTCTTTTGGCATCTTGGACAATCATTACTACGTATAAAAGGCTTTATGTATATCAAACTCTTTATCATACTCCTTCAATCATTTTCGATCTGCTTTGCTGGAGCAAATTTTTATAATCAAGAAGTTAAACAGATGCTCAATGAAAACAAAGAAGAGTGTCTCGCTTTAAATAAGTTTGGATGGGCGCCTATCCATTATGCAGCCGCATTTAACGCTACAGGAGCAATAAGAAGTATTGCAAAACAATTTCCTGACTCTCTTAATTTCAGATCTAATGATGGAGTAAAATCAATCACAGCTCTTGATATCGCACTTAAACATAGATCAATTGATGCTTTTGAAACATTACTAGAACTTGGTGCTAGTCCTGATTTAATGGAAAATAAAAA
>JAESUJ010000070.1 GCA_016763165.1 Candidatus Babeliales bacterium | reverse complement strand
CTTAAAAAGGTAAAAAAACAAATATATGATTGTCCTGGAGATAAACAACAAGTTTTATTGGAAGAATATAATAAGATTAAGACGATGAAAGTCCTCAAAGTTTTCATTGCTGGTCCTTTAGAAGAAAGTCAAAAATCTGGCGAAGAAGGATTTGGCGAAGCAGTTCAAGAAGAAGATCTTGGCGCTGAAGGTCAATTTCAAAATCACGAGTCTGGTGTTCAAAATCAAGAGCCTGTTACTATTGGTTCTCAAGGTTGTAGCAAGCAATTAATTGTTAGCACTCTTGTTGGTGTAGTTGTCAGTGGTATTCTTGTTAATAAATTTATTGGGGATCTTTTAGAAGCTCGTAAACAACAACGTAACGACAAAGAATTGAAAAAGAAAAATGTTGTTGCTATAACATTTGGTAATGAAGTGACTGCACTTGGTAATTATGCAATTAACTGGAAAGATTCATTTGTTGGATTATTTGCATCAGCTCAAAAAGAAGAATTTGATGCAGAACCTGAATTTGAAGAAGATTTTTCAGACAATGATTCAGCTGAGTAAAGAGATATGTAAGCACCTACACAGCCAGTAGCAAATGCTTTGGTTCCACCACTTGGTTAGAAGATATCTTCGTATAGTTTTAGTTATTTAAGAGCAGATCCCATGTCAGAATCTGTTCTTAAATAACTTTTTTTTATAAAATTGTTCACTTTTTCTAAAGTGCAAGCAGGAAATATCATTTTTTCTACCTTTTAATAAAGATCTAATTGAAATTTAAGATGGCTCTGATATAATTGGTATTGTGTCAGAGTGACATTGTAATATTGAACTATTTCAAGTTAAAAAATCTAAGGAATCAAGATGAAAAAGAATATGTTAATTCTGCTTATAGCAATGAGCATGACGACAGTAGCTTTTGCTGCTGAAACACGTATTGAAGAGCTTGAAAAAAAAGTAAAAGATACGCAACAAAAGTTTAATGGTTTCAAATTGGATGATCGTTCTACAGAATTTTGGAAAGATGTTGAAGTTTCAATAAATGGAGAAGATTTTTTGCGATTTAGTCAGTTTGGTTTAAACGATTGCTCTGCTGAAGCTACTCTAAAGGTTTTGATCTCCTTTGTTGCGATTAGAAATGACAAAGAAAGTGATGGAAGTCTAGCTAGTTTTATTGAATCTATGAAAAAGGTTAAGTCGGACCTTAAAAAAGCAGAAAAAGAGCTTGAAGAAGCTCAAGAACAAGTAAACAAGTTAGAAGCTGCAAATACACAAATCAGAAAATTATTAGCAATCATCAAAAGAGAGCAAGCAAAAATCCAATTATTTGTAGACCAAGTTGAAGCTCCTGAAGATGAATCAGTGTTGAAGGATGCACTTGATATTGTAATGGGCAAAGGTTTTCTGCTTATTGAAGAAGTTGTGGCTGCAGAAAGTAGAATAACTCAAGGAAATATTGAAAAAGCTCAAAAAAGAAAAAAACTGCTTGAGGGTTTTGTTAACCTGATTAGACCACAAGCTAATATTATTGAAGGGCAGGTTCTTCTCGAAAAGTTATTTAATAAAGCAAAACAAGAAAATATTAATATTGATGTTGAAGTAAACAAAGCAGATTTCAAACATAAAAAAATTGTAGCTCAGTTCATGCAAGAGAATGTATCCATAGACTTTAACATAGAAACAGAAGGTCTCAATTTAAATTTTGATTTAGATTCTCTATCTGCTGAACCTGTTGAAAATGCAGGTAATGGTTGTTTTCCAAAGCCGACCATTAAAAATGCTTTGATTGCAACAGTAGTCGCTATGCTACTTATCGGTGAGTCTAATGCTATGCGGTTAAAAAGATTAGAAATGAATGAAGCTGCTCGCAAACAGAAGAAACCAATGCCATCTTTTATTTCAGTTTTTAAACAGACTTCTTTAGATCAATTTAAAACATTCAAAGGTTTGTTTGATTTTACATCAAAAAAGAAAGAAGTTATCGTTGCAGAATAATTCAGAATTAAACCATTCATGGATTGAATGAGTAAAAAAAATCTATTAAAAAGAGGGGCATAGTTTTTAAACTATGCCCCTCTTTTTAAGTTTTAATTATCGGTTAAATATCTTCGTATGGTTTGAGTTTATCAAGAGCAGCTTGCATCTCATCAGGCAGCGGAGCGGTGAAGGAATATTCTTTATCTTTGTAGGTAAAAGATGTTTCAGCAGCATGTAAGGCTTGACGATTGATCAATGGTGACGTGCTTCCATAAATTGAATCTCCTACAATAGGATGGCCAATTGCTGTGCAGTGAACCCGAATTTGATGTGTTCTGCCCGTAATAATTTTTACCGAAAGCAGCGTCTTGTCTTCAAAGTATTGTATGACATTAAAATGTGTTAACGCTTCACGTCCATCAGGATTTGTATGAGTCATTTTATGTCGATGATGTAAGTTGCGACCGATGGGAAATTCGATACTTCCTTCTAAATCTGTATGACCATGAACAAGGGCAAGATATTTTTTATTGACCGTTCGTTCATTAAACATCCGAGAAAATATAATTGCTGCCTGAACAGTCCGAGCAACAATTAAAATCCCTGAAGTATCTTTGTCAAGGCGATGAACAATGCCAGGACGTTCTTTAGAGTCAAAAGATGTAAATTCTGGATAGTGATGCAGCAGTCCATTCACAAGAGTTATCTCTTCTGGTTTCGTTGCTGATGGGTGTACTGAAAGTCCTGCTTGTTTGTTTACTATCAAAAAATCTTCATGTTCAAATAAAATAGAAATAGGAATATTAGCCGGCTCAAGATTCAATGTTTTGGGAATGATGAGGTTGCAGATGATAACGTCATTTTCTTTTAATTTGTATCCAGATTTTTTGATTCTGTTATTAACAGAGATCTCTTCTCTATCAATTAATTGTTGAAAAAAAGATCGAGAATAATCAGGAAACTGTTTGAAACAGAATTGGTCAAGTCGTTGGCTCGCATCAAGTGCATCAACAATAAATGTTTTTTTTGTCATGTTTTATATTTCAAAGTAATGTGTAAGGTTGTTTTTTATTCGTTAAAAGAATCGTCTCCTTCATGGAGCAAATTGTTGTAATAATCTGAATGTTTCAAAAGATCTGCAAATGAATAGAAACGCATCTCTTGTTCTTCTGCGAGCAGTGAAAAATCCATGATTCCAACAGCATTTTCTAATGTTTTAATACGGTGAGCAATTACAATTGTAACCATATCTTTTGAAAGTTCAAGAATCATGTTGGTAATAGCTTTTTCACTCATTTGATCAAGCGAGCTTGTTGGTTCATCAATAAGAACAATTTCTGGTTTGTAATAATGGGCGCGTAAGTAGAGACTAGCAAAGTTTAATCGTTGTCTTTGTCCGCCTGAAAGATTTGTTCCACCATCCCCAATAAATGTTTTGAGGCCATTTTTTGTTT
>JAESUJ010000069.1 GCA_016763165.1 Candidatus Babeliales bacterium | reverse complement strand
TTAATCCCGAAACATTTGAAGAGTATCTGGGTCAAGCAACAATTAAAGAGAAGTTAAAAGTTTATACACATGCTGCAAAAAAGCGTGGTGAACCACTTGATCATCTTTTGTTATTTGGACCTCCAGGACTAGGAAAAACAACATTAGCAAAGGTGATGGCACATGAGCTAGAGGCCTCGATTAAAATTACCAGTGCTCCAGTGCTTGAGCGTAGTGGAGATTTGGTTGCAATTCTTTCAAATTTAGCACCAAAAGAGGTTTTATTTATCGATGAAATTCATCGGTTGCCCAAACAGGTTGAAGAGATTTTATACTCAGCTATGGAAAACTTCTGTGTTGACATGATTGTTGGTTCAGGAGCTGGGGCTCAATCAATTCGATTGCCAATTAGTCCATTTACTTTAATTGGCGCAACAACCAAAACAGCGCTCTTGTCAGGGCCGTTGCAGACACGATTTGGAATAGTTGAACGACTTGATTTTTATACGGCTGATGAGTTGGCCGAAATCGTTTTACAAAATGCAGCATTTTGTAAGATTTCTATAGAGAAAGAAGCAGCAGAAAAAGTTGGCGCATCAGCTCGAGGAACTCCTCGGATTGTAAAACGATTATTTCGTCGAGTTCGCGACTTTGCACAATTTCATGAGCATGCAGTCATTGATGTTATTATTGCAGAGAAAGCGTTACAGTTTTTAGGCATCGATGAGCAAGGATTAAATGCATTGGATCGTCAGGTTTTGATTCATCTTTTAAAAGATTTTGATGGTGGTCCAGTCGGTTTGGATACATTGGCTGCTATGACAGGTGAAGATAAAGAGACGCTTGAAGATTATTGTGAGCCATTTCTGATTCGACTTGGATTGTTACAAAAAACATCTCGTGGTCGCATGATTCCAGTTCAGAAAAATACGACAGCTGCGTATGAAGCTGCTTGGTGAAAATCCTGAAATACAGTCGGGATTATTTAGTTAGTTTTTTCTGCATTGTCTGCAAAATATTTACTTGTAGCACCAAGGGTTATTGTCAATACGGTAGCAGTGCCAGTTCTTTTGTTAAAGAATGTTTTGTAGTCTTTAGAATATATAGTACTTAGTATTTTATATAAAAGGTATCCACGTGGAATAAGTCCTGCAGCTGCTGCATAGGCACTATTAGTTATGTAGTTTTGCTTTGTATTGCAGTCGCACATTTCTTTACACAAAGCATGAATGAATGCAGAGTATCCTGAGATGTGAAGTGCGCTTGTATAAACTATTTTTTCACAAGTTGCACTGATACTTGTCTCTCTTTTACGAGCGACTTCTTCAATGATTTTATTTTTTTTTTCGATAGTTTGATTGATATTTGCTTGTAGGGCTTGTGTCATGAATATACATACTAAAAGTATAATTTTTTTCATTAATTTTCTTCTATTGTTAGATTTTGAATTTTTTGCGAAATGCTTATTTCTTTATTTGTATTTTCTGAAAAATATTTATGTGTAATTCCTGTAGCTATTGTTAAAGCAGGAGCGAGGAATTCTTTGTTATTTTTAATAAAATCACTTTTGTGGCAAATTCCAAGAAAGAAAAAATAAAAAAGAAATGTACGACCTACCAATGCTGGTAAGGTGAAATGTTCATTTTGTATGAAATAACGATTTAATATGGATTCTTTATCTTCGTATTCAGTACCTAGATCTTCATTAGAAGATTCGGTATTTTTTGACACTTGCATAGAGTTATTTAAATTTTGGTCATTTAAACTTGCTTGTAGTAGTGATATCATGCAAATAAGTGATAGTAGTATTATTTTTTTCATTATTTTCTTTCATTGAAATCATTTTAATTTTTTACTTCTTAGATTAGATTTTTTGTTGTTGCTTGTCTAACTCTATGCAGAAAAGGAGCTGCTTTGACGTTTTTAGGGGATTGAAAATAGAAATGAGCTTCTTTTTCAGATATGTTTCATCGCAAACTAATCGACAAAAATTCTGATATATGTTAAGATTTCACCAATGTTATAAAGAAAATCATTTGTAAATGAGAGGAGTCTGCTATGTCTGGTCATTCAAAGTGGTCAACGATTAAGCATAAGAAAGGTAAGGAAGATGCAAAGCGTGGAAAAATCTTTACTAAAATTAGTAAGGAGCTTACGGTAGCTGCTCGTGCTGGTGGTGGAGACCCTGGTGGGAATTCAAAATTACGTCTTTTGATGGAGAAGGCCAAAGAAGCAAATATGCCGAATGAAAATGTCACGCGTGCGATTAAAAAAGGAACAGGCGAGCTCGAAGGTGCTCACTATGAAGAAGCGATGTATGAAGGATACGGACCTCATGGTACAGCAGTAATTGTTGAAACTCTTTCGGACAATAAAAATCGTACTGTTTCAGATGTGAGACATGCTTTCAGTAAAATGGGTGGAAACCTTGGTGAAACTAATTCAGTGCTTTGGATGTTTCAACATAAAGCTGTTCTGATTTTAGAGCAAAAAAATAAAACCGAAGATGATATCATCGAATTGTTTATGGATTATGATCTTGATGATATCATTATTGATACAGACCATATTACCCTAACGACTGCTCCTTCTGGCGTAGAAGATTTGAAAAAAGCAGCAAAAGAAGCAGGTTTCATCGTTGAACATGCTGAAGTTGAGTGGGTCGCAAAAGATAAAGTACTGCTTGATGATGAAGAGAAAGAAGCAAAAGTATTTAAGTTTTTAGAATTACTTGAAGATTTGGATGATGTACAAAATGTCTATTCAAATATTGGATAAAAAAGCAAAGGTATGTAGATGATAACGAGTATGACAGGATTTAGTCAGGTAACAGAAACAATAACATTAGCCTCTAAGGATCGTATAACGGTTGCTGTTGAAATCAAGTCTTTAAATACACGATTTTTTGAAGCTTTTTGTAAGTTACCATCAATTTTAAGTTCTTTTGAATTGGGAATATCTGCAAAATTAAAATCATCTTTGTATCGGGGCAAAGTCTTTTTTTCTATTAAAATTAGTGAAGAGTTAGGAGTTCTTGAAGTTCCTACTATTTCAACATCAATAGCTCAGCAATATATTATCTCAATTAAGGAGTTGCAGAAGAAGCTTTCATTGCCTGGAACACTGACTATTAATGATGTTTTATTGTTGCCTCAGCTGTTCTCATTTGAAAAAAAAACATTACATAAAGATGATCATGCTCAAATACATGCATTGGTTGATCAAGCTATTAAAAATTTAATAGCTGAGCGTTTGCGTGAAGGAGAAGCTTTATACAAAGATCTTGTTCTTCGACTTGAAGATTGTAAAGAAAAAATAGAAGATATTCGGAAACGATTTGAGTCATTGATTATCGATAAAAAAAAGATGATAACAGAAGTTTCTGCTCTAGTTCAAAATGGAGAAGAAGCTGAAAAGCCTCGTCTAGATGAGCTGTATATTCATTTAAATAAGATGGATATACATGAAGAAGTTTCTCGGTTTGTAACACATGTTGAAGCGTTATTTCTTCTTTTTAAAAATGATAGCAAGGTAGAAAAAGGTCGGAAGGTCGATTTTCTTTTGCAAGAGTTATTTCGAGAAATAAATACAATTACCGCAAAGTGTTCTGATAGCGCTATTACTACTTTATCTGTAGATGTTAAAGTTGAAATAGAAAAAGCACGCGAACAAGTTCAAAATATTGTTTAGATAATTTTATCATATTTATTTTTATGATTGCTGTATTCTCTTGATTTTTGTTTGAATCTCTTCTTACATTCTTTTTAAAAATATAAGTTTTTATTTTTAAAAAAAGAGAGTGAGAATGATGCAAAGAAGAATATTGAGTCGTTTGGCTATCTTTACAGCTCTGCTTTTGAGCATCACTCAGGTTGTTTTACATGCAAAAAAAATCGGTTCTGATTCTGCAGTTTCAATAGAGCCACACTATACTTTTCTGGCCTCTTCAACAGTTGATCACTCTGTTAAAAGTTTTGCATGGATGAAGCATGGATTTACTCTTGAGGATGCAACAACATCATGTACTTTCGAGCCAATTTTTTCTGTTGGAGAGACAGCTGATTTTCGTGGTGGAACGTTATATTTGAATACTGATCTCTGTTTCAATGAAATGTCTACATTGAAAAATACTGGTAATATTGTAAGTGCACAGTCTCAAACTGTTGATTTAGCACCTACGATGACTTACTTTGCAAATACGTCGTACACAACAATTCTTGATGATATTTCGTTAAACATGCATTATGACCTTACATTAGAGGGAACGGTTATTATACAGAATGATGTTGCGATTCATGGAAATAATCATGTTCTTGATTTAGGATCAGGTGCTATTTTTGTTAAAAAAGATAGTAAAATCACATTACATAATGTTTCTTTAGTTGGCATTGCTCAATCAAATATTTCATGTGAAGCGGCAACAAGCCAGATTATTTTGAAAGATTCTTCATGGTACCAAGATGACAATACCTTTACGTTTACTCAAGGTTCAATTGTATTTAAAAACGCTGTTTCGTTAGTCGGAAGCGCAATATTTAACTATGCTTCATCAATGACAAGCACTGTTTCAAAAAATAGTGTTCTCCGCCTTTCTGATGGTATGCATTTTCAAATAGGAAGAGCTTCTTCTGGTGGTTCAGAGCCGATTTACTTTGAAGATCCTAATTCATCATTATTATTTGATAATGGATCCCTTCATATTTCGGAACATGGTGCACGATTGACTCGTGGATCTTTTCTCATTACTGGAGAATTAGAAATTGATATTGCAGGAACTACTTCAACAAATGGTTTAATGCTTGGTGATACAACTGAAGATGATGATTTGAGAATTGAGCTTTTACCAGGTGCACATGCAAAATTTCTGAATGGTTATGTTGGAATACACTTTGTTAATCAATTAAACTTTAGGGCTCAGGCTTCAGCAACGCAAATAACTCGTAAGTCAGATAATATTTTTTCTTTATTCAGTGATTTTACATTAAAAAATTTAACGATTGAAGCCGAAGCAGGATCAACATTGCTTTTCGCTGAAGGAACGAATTTGTATTATGACAATGTTACTATCTTACTTAATAAAGCGTCATTCGATGTAACAGGGCATCGATACAATGCATTTACTACAGTGTTAGATGGAAATAACGAGCTTTTTTTATCTAAGGGAACATTGCCTGCGTATACTCGTGTAGAGGGAGATAATAATTATTTACGAGGTTTGGGTACAATTAGTGGTCTTGTTTATTTAACAGGAACGGATGCAAAATTATATTTTGATTTTGATGGAAATATTAATCAATCTATTCAGCTCAATGGTGGGTCAATTGAATTAGAACGGAATTTAAATTGTGCGTATGATGCAGTGATTGTTGGTGCTGGAACTATTTATTTAAATAATAATACATGGTATTTAGGAACATCTCCAACTACATGGGAGCAAATATTAACAATTAGTAGTTCATCTGGTGTGATTCAATGTAACGCTAATTTGACCATTAATTCTTCAATTGCCTTCAGTGGTGATACGGTTATTGAAGGAAGGTATCATCAATTAATATTGGGAACTGAAGGAGAACTGGTTATTCAGCCTGGTTCAACATTAACATTGAAAAATTTTAATATTGAGGGACTGAAGGGGAATAAAATTAGGTGTATTGATGAAACATCTACAATAGCATATGAAAATACACGTTGCATTTTGGATACAACATACAGTGTTACTGTAGGAGCTGTTCAGATTAAAGAAAAAGTAGAATTTACTGGAACAGGGACATTTTTATATCAGTCTCCAACATCATTGTGTATCAATAATGAAAGTGAGCTTTTAATAAAGTCTATCGGTTTTGATGTTAGAAAAACAGGGTCGGCATCATCTGAACCATTAAAGTTTGAAAATAAAACGGGAACACTACATTTAAAAAACGCATCATTTGCTTCTGGTCAGTACGGTATGAATTTTTTCAAAGGTAAGCTACTTCTTGAAAATGATGTTACTTTTTACTTGAATTCAACAAGTGTAGATGATGCATTTGTTTTGGGAGATTTAACTGAAGAGAATGATCCGAAATGGATTTTTGTGCCAGGAGCAGTTGTTACCTATAATCCTGGTTCTTATTTAATAAATTTATATGATAAAAATAATCTTATATCACGATCAAATATAACACATATTTTACGTAAAACTGGTTCTAATTTCTATTTTAATTCAGACATTACTTTGCTTAATTTAACTATTACATCCGAATTTAGAGCTAGTAATTTTGTTGCAGCAGGATATTTCTTAGATTTCCATAACTGTATTCTTTTAGGTAGTGGATATTCATTTGACATTACAGGACGTCGATACAATCAATACACTAATACTCTGAATGGTAATGATGAAATTTCTTTAACTAAGGGAACATTGCCTGCCTTTACTCGCGTAAAAGATAAGTCAAATATTATTCACGGAACAGGTGATATAAGTGGAAAAATTACTTTAGTTGATCAAAATGCAACATTGACGCTCGCTTTAAATGGTTCTGTTTATAAAAAAATTGCTATGAATAATGGAACGCTTGCAATAACGCGTGATCTGAATATGGCATATAATTCTGTATTCACAGGGTCGGGGACTTTGGAGCTAGAAAAATCAACTGTTACTTTTGGATTGCAAGAGAGTGAGTTGACAGGAACTCTGCTGATGAAAAGCAGTGAAAGTTCTTTGAGACTCCGTAATAAAATGATTCTTTCAGGCGAGCTGATTCTTGATGGAGATATAACTATTGATGGGGATTCAAATATTTTGGAATTTTCTTCAACAGGATCTTTTATTATCAAGCCAAATACAACGGTTCGATTTAAAAATATTGTTCATAAAAATATTGCTGGACTCAATCTGTATGCAACTGACACAACAAGTTTAATCGTGTTTGAAAATAGTGCATCTGTTTTATCGAATGATTATAGTTATAC
>JAESUJ010000068.1 GCA_016763165.1 Candidatus Babeliales bacterium | reverse complement strand
TTATCAACAATCTTTTTCTTTTTCTTCTCAATTTCATCTCTTTCGTCTTCTAATGCCTGTTTTTTATCAGGATCATTTTCATCAGCCAATTGCCCATTAATTTTTCGTACTTTTTTATCTTCGACTGCATACGCATATTTTGAATCAAATTTGCTTCTAATTTTGCCATACGCCTTCTTAATTTTTTTTCTATTTTCAATTGCAACAACAAGACCTATAGCGCCTGCAGCTGCTATAGATCCTAGAACTGCTAAATCAACCATGTCATCAGCTTCATCGGCCTCTACTGTTTTATCTGACCCTTCTTGGATGTCAACAGCAGACCGCGAATCAGATTCTCCAACATTTGTCATTGAGGATCCTGATGAAAGGACTGAGCGATTATACGAATAATTTGAAGTTGCCGCCTGATCAGATGAATCTGCAGACGACTGCCCTGTAAAATAGCTAACTTCTGCACCCGAACCTGTTGCCATACTCTTTTCTGAAGATTGTTCTGAGCTTGAAGCTTCTGCTTCCGACAGGTCTGTTTGCGAGATAGATGATTGATCTTCACTTAGACCAGCTAAACTTTCATCAACCTGTTGTAGACTCTGATTTAACACAGCTTCTGAATTATCAACTGCCTCTGGATCACTCAAAGCTTCTCTCAATTCTGTAGCTGTTAACTCCTGTTCAACTTCTGGTTCAACCAAAGATTGTGTCACTTGTTGAGCTAATGAAGCTGTAGAAACTCCTGCATTAGAACTTGCTGATTCATCAATAACCATGGCATGCAAAGATGCTGCCATCAATCCTAAAAACAGTAGACTTCTTTTCTGAAACTTCATTTTCATATCTCCTTTTTACCGTCTTCTTTGAGAACTATTATTTTTCCTGCCAGACGTTTTTTTAGATCGTGATGATTGTACTTTGTCCATTTCATGGGCTGCACCCGCAGTAGCACCAAATATTTTACCGACTCGTCGATTGATCGAACCAGCATTTCCCATAATATTTTTTTTTCGGCTTTTTTCTTTCGGCTCTGAATCTGATCGACTAGAAATTTGTGACTCTATCAGTTGTCTTTCTCGAGCTGTAATTTTATCGAGCATCTGTTGAGTACGACTTTTTTTCAAATCTTCGCTTCTTGTTAAACCTAATCCTTTTTTCTCATATTTATCTAACCGTGCGTAGTCTCTCTGTTTTTCTCGATCGTACACATTCTTTGCTAATGTTACTTGTTGATCATGAGTTAATTTTTTAGCATCATCTGATAGGTTTTGATCGGCAAGACGCTCTTGAAGACTTTTTTGCTCAGTAATATTTTTGCTCATCTCTTCCGTTTGTTGAGATCGACCAGCCCACTTGTTACGCTTTTTTTCATATTTTTCAAGCTGAGATCGACTATATTTATTAGGCTGATTCAATTTTTTTTCATACGCGTCTAACTTGCGAACCTCTTGTTCTCGACGCTTATCAACTATATCTTCTTGCAACTTAATATCATCACTCAGACGTTGTTTTCTATTTTCTTCACGCTCTACTGAACCGAGCGTTCCAGATTTTGATATTTCTTTAATTTCTGATGCATTATCCGAAATATCTTTTCCATGACGACCGAATATTTTTGAAATTTTTGCAGCCTGTGTAGCAGCAACTGCGACTGTTGCCAATGCACCAGCACCAGCACCTCCTAAAGCGAGCTCTTCATCCTCAACTCCATCTATTAAATCATGGTGATCTTCCTTAATAGCTTTAATATCAATTGTTGGAACAAGATCTTCTTCGCTGTCCAGTTCTGGCATTTCTTCTTCCAGTTCTTCTTCCTCAGATGCTATTTCTTCTGTTTCAAGTTCTTCTTCCTCAAAATCTTCAGAATCTATATCTTCTTTTTCATCAGAAACATTGTCTATATCTCTCTCTTCTTCAATAATAAAACTTTCATCCTCTTCCATCGCCTGATCTTCATCTTCAAGAACTTCTTCTTTATGAAGATTTTCGTTCTCTTTGCTAGCATCAGACTCATCTTTTTCAAGAATTAGATCTTTTTCAACAACTGACTCTATTTCTTCGCGATCTTTTTTATCATCAGAATCTTTTGAATCAGCGTTTTTTTCTGTTTCAATGCCATCTTTTTTATCATCATCAAGAAGAGAAATAATACTATCTAAATTTTCATCTAGAATTTTTTGCAACTCATCTTTTGTATACTCTTGATCATCAGACTCAGAAGCTCTGTTCTGAGAAGAAAAAAGTGATCCATGGAAACAGAACAATCCGATAAAAAAGAGAAATGTCGTACTCTTCATGAGATATTTTATGAAGTTTTTTTTCATTAATCTGACTCCCCTTGCCCTTTTTATACAGAATTAAAATCCTTTTTATTTAATAATAGTAAAAAAAAGAAGAGAGGGTCAAGACTCTGCTTACAATAAATTGATAGATACAGAATCATCCTTGTCAAAAATAGAAATTAATAAATGGGAACTTAAGAAACTCTTTATTTTAATAACGACTTATACAGTTTTTCATACCGCTTCTCAACAATATGAATATCAAATTTCTTTTCAATAGTCGCTTCAGCAGCCGCCCCAAGCCTCTTTCTAAAAAGAGAATCGCTTGCTAGTCGAGATAGAGCTTCTGCCATATCTTTAAAATCACTTGTTTGAAGTAGTAATCCATTTTTTTTATGCTGAATCACTTCACCAGCATTGGTTGATGCAGTCGCAACAACAACAACGCCAACAGACATCGCCTCAAGAACTACCAATGATAATGCTTCAGTTTCAGAACAACTCACCAGAACATCTGACAATGCATACCAGTCAGGCATATTTTTCTGTTGTCCAACAAATGTAACATACCGCTCTATGCCAAGTTTGTAGGCTAAAGCCAATAAATTCGCTTTTTCAGGCCCTTCACCAATAATAAGACCATGAATATTTTTTTGTCCTGATTTAATCAATAGATTTATTGAATGAAGAAACAAGTGATACCGCTTCAATGGAATCAATCGACCGCAAACAGTAATAATTATTTTTTCCTGTTTGATCTGAGAAAACGAAAACTCACGAGTATCATTTTGTAAAAAATACTGCTGATTAACTCCGTTATGAATTACTTGAACTTGAGCCCCAGGCATCCATTTTTTAATTGATGGAACAATTGCAGAAGTAACCGCAACAAATGTGACATGTTTATAAGGAACCAGTCTATCAATACTATTTCGAATTATACCATGATACTCTGGATCACCATGAATATCACAGACGGTAGAAGTTTCGGTAAAATACCCAACCAGGCGAGCAATAATTGATGCACTCCATAAAGACGCATGTAAACAGGTCGGGCGCTCTTTTTTAATTAATTGAAAAAGTTGATACCAGCCGATTGGATCATACCCACGCAACAATCCTGTAATTTTTATCACAGTAAAACCAGCATCTTTTAAAGATTTCAGAAAAGGTCCATCATGAAAATAACAGATAATATGATGTTCCAATTCACCACGATCTTTGCTTACCATTAAGCGCTGATAAAGCATTGTTTCAGCTCCACCAACACCCAAGTTTGCAATCAAATGTATAACCTTCACTCTCTCTCCTTCAGTAATAAAAAAGGCGCCATATTCAAATGGCGCCTTAATTTTATACTTTAGTATCGCTCAAACTATCTTCTTTATCAAAAAATGTATCATCCGCTAAATCATCATCATTTAAAGATTCAAAATCAGCACTTTTATCAAAAAAAGATTGTAGCTTTTTTGATCGAGAAGGATGACGTAGCTTCCGTAACGCTTTTACTTCGATCTGACGAATTCGTTCACGAGTTACCGAAAAGTCTTTTCCAACCTCTTCAAGAGTATGTTCTGATGCAACGTCAATACCAAATCGCATCTTCAATACTTTTTCTTCACGTGGTGTTAATGTTTTAAGAACTTTTCTTACTCGTTCCTTCACATCACCATTAATAACCGCATCCATTGGTGAATACTCATTCTCATCCTCAAGAAAATCTTTCAAATAAGTATCTTCACCATCACCAACCGGTGTTTCAAGAGAGACCGGCTCTTTGGATATTTTAATGATATTTTTAATTTTTTTCTCATCAAGATTCAATTCTTTTGCAAGCTCCGCATAGCCAGGCTCTTTTCCTGTTTCTTGCATGTATGCTCGCGTAATTTTATTGATCTTATTTAATGTTTCAACCATATGAACAGGAACACGAATTGTACGTGACTGATCAGCAATAGCACGTGTAATCGCTTGACGAATCCACCATGTTGCATACGTAGAGAATTTAAATCCACGTTCGAATTCAAACTTCTCTACCGCTTTTAGAAGGCCGATATTCCCTTCTTGAATAAGATCAAGAAAATGCAAACCTCTATTGATGTACTTTTTAGCTATATTAACAACAAGACGTAGATTTGCTCGAGCAAGATCATCTTTAGCTAATTTATCTTTTCGCTGAGCAATCAAAAACTGTTTATATAATTTCATGATTTTATCACGCGATAGACCAGATTCTTGCTCAATTTTTTTAATAATTTTCTGAGCAGCACGAACAATACGATCAATTTGATCCATACTTTCAGTATCTTGTGCTGTTAATTTCTTAATAGATTTATAAAACTTAAGCTTCTCTTCGCCTACTGCAATCTCATCTTCTCGCTCTTTGAGTTTAGAAACAAATTTTTCTATTTTTCTTCCAAATCGACGTATCAGCTTATTTGAAATCCTTATTGTGCAAACGACATCAATAATATCTTTTTTATTTTTTTCAACAGCTGCTAACATCTCCTTTTTCTTCTTAGGATCATCAAGCTTCGATCTATAAGATCGATATATCTTTTCTTCCCCTTCAACCAGATTCTTTATCTTAGAAATAAGAATTAAAAACTTTTTTCGCTCTAAATCAAACTTTGGGGAGTTATCTTCATCAAAATCAGAAAATTGAATTAGATCTTTCAAATACAAAGCATCTTTTTCTAATCGATCAACCGTTGACATAAGCTCTTTAGCAACAAAAGGGAATTGTGATATTGAATCAATCGAATTACGTTTTCCCTCAGCGATTTTGTCAGCAATAACTTTATCAGTAACTTTATTTAAAAGAGGAATTTTACCGATTTCTTTCAAATATAATTTCACTGGATCATTTAACTGACTTGGCTCTCCAAAAGCTTGCAATCGCTGAACTGATGCAGTCTCTTCTTCGTTGCTTTCATTGTCAGAATCACCAGAATTATCATCACCTGCACCAATAACTGCATCTAGATTTGGTTGTTGTACAGCACCAAAAGATGGTTTATCTTCAATATCAAGCGAACCGAGCCCATCATTAATTTCATTAAATTCATCTTGTGTAATAACATCAATGTTTTCTTTATCTAATAGCCGTAACACTTCATTGATTTCATCATCAGCAATATTCTGTTTACAATTGAATTTTGCAAGTTCTTCATATGTTACCACGCCATCATTACGTGCAATGTTTAAAAAACTTTTTAATTCGCGTTCAATATCCTTAATACTTTTTTTAGGCTCAACAGTCTCAATTTTACTTTTTTGTTTTACCTGAGTCGCTCGCTTTTTCATTAATTTTTGTAATTTTTCTTGCTGTTCAAGCGCTCCTCGTTTCTTGGCAACCGTCGTTACAGCTTTTTTCAAAGCTTTTCTATTTGCCGCTACTTTTTTAATAAAATCTTTTTTCTTACCTAATAAAATCTCTTTTTTTGTTTTCTTAGAAGGAACTTTTCTTTTAGGTGGCGCCTTGAGAATGCTTTTAACTTCTTTTTTTGTCTTTACCTGACTACTCACAGAAGATTCTTTTATTGTGATTAAACGTCCTGAAAGAGGTATGTTGCTTTTTTCTACCTTTTTTTTAATAATTCTATTAATAGGCTGTTTCAAAGCAACTGTTTTCTTTACAGATAAAGCCTGTTTTTCAACATCTTTCTTTATAACTTTTTTTGTAACAACCGTTTTGTTTATCTTTGAATCTACCTTCTTTGATGTTGTCAAACGGATCGATTTCTTCTCAGTAGTACTCTTTTTTATAGCTTTTTTTGCAGTACCCACTTTGGATGATACTTTTTCTGTAACTTTTTTCTTTTTTAGAACCGCTTTCATACAAACCTCTTAATTCCGTATTTTTTGTTTTAAAATTAAAAAATTATTCATCAATGAATGCACTTTTTCTGTGTCACCTTCATGACGTGCACAATCTAAGTCATGCTTTAATTTATTAACTTCTGCTTTCCATTTTCTTTTTTTCAATTCATTCATCAATGTTTTAACGACCTCATATGATATTCCATCACTGTACTTCATCACAATTGACAAAATCCATTGTCGGTCGGCTTCAAGCAAAGAATCTAGAAAACAGTGTATATCCGCTATTGGAGATTGAAACCATTGTTCAACTATTTTTTGTGCAGAAGAATTCCAATACTCATGCATATGCATGTATGCTTTCAAATATTCTTCACTTTGACGATCAGTTGTAAAAAAGAAGCTTGTTATTTTTTCTTCAATACTATCAACAATTTCAATTTTAACAGGAGATGATTCGTTGGAAGATGATCTCTCTAAAGAGGATACCTTTTGTTTCTCTTTAATTGATGCATCAGCTTGTTGACGAAGCTCTTGATGACTGATTTTTTGTAACATTGTAAGTGGAATTTGTAATGCACCACTAACTTGTTGTAATAATAGATGCCTTTTTAAGCCATGCACTGCATGATTGACCATTCGTACAACTTTAGTACAAAGTCGTAATTTTTCAGTCATCGATTGATTAAAAAAGTCTTTACTTGTTTTTTTGATCAAAAAAGTAAAAATATCTTCTTGCTGATCAATAAAAGTTTTTAAAGAGATGCCTTTTTGTAAAAGTGAAGCTGGATCCTCGCCTTCTGGCAATGAAACAACTTTAAGTGTTAAAGCGATATCCCAGCATAATTCTGCTACTTTTTCTATTGCATTTTGACCTGCTTTGTCTCCATCATAGACCACAACAAGCGTATGTACAAATCGTCTTAATGATTGCAAGTGCTCTACAGAACAAGCAGTGCCTAATGTTGCAACACTATTTTCATATCCATCCTGTACCATAGCTACAACATCCATGCCTCCTTCAACAAGAAAGACAGTATTTGTCTGTTGTGCTTTTTTACGAGCCAGATCAAAACCAAAAAGCGTCTGTCGCTTTGAAAACATTTCAGACTCTTTGCTGTTGTAATATCGCGCTCGTTCATCTTGTGGTAAAAATACACGACCACTAAATGCAATATAACGACCAATAGAATCTTTAATTGGAAAAAGAATTCTATCTTCAAAAGGAGAGTATGGCTTCCCTTTTCCATCCATTACAAACCCAATAGATTTCAAATCATTTAATAAAATATTTTCGACATGCATCCCCTTAATAAGTCTTTGCATGCCAGCAGTTCCACCTGATACAAAGCCAACTTCAAAGTATTGCATCATCTTTTTATTCATACCACGAGATAGAAGATATTTTTCAGCATATTCATTATTGAGAAAATTTTTATGTGCCCACTTTGCACAAGATTTTGCAACTGAAGTTAATGATTCTTTTACATGCGAGTCTGAATGCTTTGACATTTCTTTCTGTAATGCCTCAGGAATTACAAGACTATGTTGTTCAATAAGATGCTTTAAAGCCTGCCCTTGTGAAAGACGCTCAACGCGAGCAATAAAAGAGATAACATCTCCCCCTACCTGACAACCAAAGCAATAGAAAATATTTCGATCAGGACTGACGGTAAAGGATGCATCTTTTTCGCTATGAAGCGGACATGGCCCTTTATAGTAACCACCTAATCGCTTTAAAGAAACATATGAACCTACAACATCTAAAATTGGTACTGATGTTTTTACATAATCAAAGACTGTCATAATTTTGAAGCACGCTTTTCAGAATAGACGAAACTTATTATCATCATAATTACCCCCACGGTTGAAACAATTGCAGAAATACCCTGATAATAGGTTACATGAGATTGAAATATTTTCAATCCATACGTCATTTCGTATTCTGATCTCATTCTAAAAAAATCAACTAC